>WJOV01000083.1 GCA_009618475.1 Methanosarcinales archaeon
GAATCACCATTTCAAGATTAATCGGCAGGTTTCTACGTGTAGCGCGCCTGACTGCATCCTTGTATTTCCTGACAGCCTCTTTTCGTGGCACTTTATGCTTACCTTTGTATTTTATCACACGCTCTTCGCCTTCTACACCTGGCACTTCGCCGTTGCCGCACAGGAGGTTCTTTGCCACGCCTATCGTTGCCACGTCCAAAACAACACCCACGTGCGTGGCTAAACCTGCGAACCGCGGATGGTTTATTCCACATCCATCTATTACTAACAGCTCGGGCTTCTTTTTTAGACTGCGAAAAGCGTTTATTATGGCTGGCGCTTCTCTGAACGAAAGGAGCCCGGGGACGTAAGGAAAATCCACGGGCATCACGGAATAAGAATAATCAATAAATCGCATGGAAGGATATTCAAGCACTACAACCGCGGATATTATTTTCTCCTGTTTATCTTCAGCTTCGTCTTTTGACTCATAGAAAAAAGCCTGGTCTGCACCTGCCACTAATTTTAGTTCTTTCAGGCTTAGTTTGTCTTCTATTATAGCTTTTGATGCGATTCCTTCCTGTATGTGGTATAGTTCAGTAGTTCTCATTATTTGTACTTGTTTAACTCCTTTAATAACCGCAAGATTACACATAAGCCCTTACAGGGCTTGCGTGGTCATGGAGCAGAGCCCCATATTTCACGAGAAAACAATTGAAGATACAAGATACATCCCTAAACTTGTATCCTGCATCATGAATCCCGGCTCCATTTTCTTGTGAAATCTCGTGGTTTTTAATAGAAGAAAATCATATAGAAATATAAAACAAATAGGTGAAATTTAGGAGGGAGAAATATGCCAATCGTAGAAGTAGATAAGGAATACAAAATTCCATTAAGGCGAGTTAGCGACAGCTTTAATATAAAACCTGCAGATCGTTTTTTGTTACGAGCTGAAACGAAAGAAAAAATAATTCTGGAGAAGATAAAACAGAAAGATTCACTTATGGAGGTTATCGAAAAACCAGCACATATAGATCGAGAAAGGATGAGCTTGGATTTAAAAAAGATCGAGGAAGAGTTGTGGACGAAATGAGAGTTTTTGTGGATTCCAATGTATTTATATTTGCTAATATCGAGGAATATCCAGAGCATAATATTGCAAAGAAGAAATTGAAGGATCTGATGGATAAATCATGTAAGATTTTACTCAACACGATAATCGTTTCTGAAGTGCATTACAAACTTTATAGACTATTAAACGCAGAAGAAGCGTATGAAAGAACATTGAAGATTATTTTTTCAGGACATGTTGAGTATGTGCAGTTGGAAGAAGATACGGTGCTAAAAGCGATTGAGCTCAGTCTTTCGAAGAATATCCGGATAAATGATGCTTTGATTGCTCAACATGCGTTGGATTTGGATGCAGATGGATTGGTAACCGATAACACGAAGGATTTCGTTAAAGTCGAAGGATTAAGGGTTATCGAATTGAGAGGAGATGAATAAGCTCGCACATACCAAATGCGATGCCACGCAATCTAGAAGCCTCCTCTCAATTCCCGCCTTCGTCATTTCAACTGCCTCAACCTCTCACGCATATTCCTCCAGTGACCTCCTTCCCAGTATATCCTGCCGCAACGCTCACAAACCCAGAATTCACACTTCCCGACCATACTCGCTGGCACATAGCTTTTCTCCCTCAGTATCGCCTCTTCTCCTTCCGCCACTTTCCTTACCCTCGCATTGCACTCGCTACACCTTGCAGGAACGGGTTCGAGGTTTATGAATACGTTATGCCGGAGCAACTCCTTCAATTGTTCCATTGCATCGTCGGTTTTTATTTGAACGCACTGCACACCCCTTTTCCTTGCTGACGATGCGAGATTTTTGTCTCGCGTGAGCAATATTCGCGCTTCGTGTTCTGCAAAAGCGACAAGCGCTTTATCCTCGTCTTCTTCTCCTTCGACTGATTTACCTTTTACTTCTGCTGCGTAAACGGTATCGTGCCCGAGGATACGAAGCCACGTGCTTAACTTTCCTAACATTCTGTCGGTTACGAATCGCAACTCTTTTTCCCCTTTATTTTCCTTCATTGCCCTTTTGTATTTTAGCGAATAGGGAATAGCCAAATAGCGAATAGGGATTGCCTATTGCCTATGGTTGGGATTTGGTACTTGGAATTTCTCAAAAGTATTTTCTCGAAATTCACCACTTTTCTTCCTTTTATCTCTATCCCTTCCGCTCTCAGAAGTCTTATTTTCTTATCCGCACCCAAACTATAACCTCCAACGTCACCGTCACTTCTAACCACACGATGACAGGGTATAATTATGGGATACTGATTTTTCGCAACTGCCTGCCCAACTGCACGAGCGGCGCGAACTGAGCCTGTTATTTCCCTCGCTATCGCTCCATAAGTCGTTACTTTACCCATCGGTATTTGCTTCACCCGGTTCAATACTTCCTCCGGGAAATTTCCATCCATATTTTAAAATATAACATTCAATAAAACAATAATATGCATCATGCACATAACACTATGAGCGTAAATAGGCATCATACCACCGTATTCATTGTCATTACAATAACTCTGCTTTCCACCGGAGCAGCGGCGATGATCTACGAAGTCGTCCTTTTAAGAGAATTTACACTACTTCTTGGGTCTTCTTTTTATTCCGGCTCGATAGTTTTAGCTTCGATAATGGGCGGTCTCGCTGTTGGAAGCCTTGTCATCGGCAAACTCTCTGATAGAACCAGGAATCCATTCCTTCTGCTCTTCATCTTAGAAATGCTTATTGCCCTTATTTCTCTTGTTATAGTGCCACTCACGAGGAGACTTGCGCTCTACGATACCTGGATGCTAACTGACGGAATAATTTATGCATTCGAATTTATCAATCTCAACCCCACTTCATGGCATGTTCTGGTATTCTACGGTTCGTGCATTTTGCTCGTTCCCGCCGTATTGATGGGTGGAGAACTCCCGGTAGCCATAAACATATTATCAAAATACAAAACGGGAAAAATCGGCGAAGTATCCGGATATTCATATTTTCTGGATACCATAGGAGGCGTCTCAGGGGCGATTTCTGCCGGGTTCATAATGATTCCCCTATTCGGCTCAATAACGACTGTACACACCGGAGGAATGCTGAATACAACAGGAGCAGTGAGTGTGGCGCTGTTCATGATATTCTCTCGGAGTTCTGATAGCCCTTCAACGGCACGCTCTCCAAAGAACAAACATCGAAATAATCGATACAAGATGATTCCCGTGATTATATTTTTTGTTCTTTTTTTCTCTCTATTTGCCCTGGGCTACCACAAGGCAGAGCAGTTGGAATATACCACGGTTGGTGATTTGTATCGTGGACAGGTTATCCTTGAGCGAACACAGAGCAGATACCAGGCGATAACAGTAATAGACCATGATATTCTCGGACGTGTTTTGTTCTTAGATGGCAGAGTGCAAATATCGGAGAGTGATGATGAGCCATATTCGGAGGCGCTGGTATTACCCGCCGCAGTTACTTTACTGAATAACGCACATAAACATAATCTTGATGTCCTCATCATTGGCGGTGGCGACCTCGGCGTCTTAGAAGTATTAACGAGGTTCTCTGATGACAAAATAGGAAACATAACACTTGTGGATTTAGACCCCGAAGTAATAGAAATATCAAAGAAATATTTTTTTGCCATACACAACGATTCATGGAAAGACCATAGATATGAGTATGTGGCGATGGACGGAAGAAAATATATAGAAGAAGCGCTTAGGGACAGTAAAAAGTTCGACCTCGTTATTTTAGACCTGCCTGACCCCAACAATGATATTCTCGCAACTTTTTATTCGCTGGAATTCTATAATGACGTTTATTCTTTGCTGGATGAAGATGGAATGATGGCTACGCAGGCTACGCAGGCAGATTGGGCGTTAGACGCTGACGGATACATAATAATTGCAAATACATTGCGACAGTCACGATTTCCGGTTGTTCGAATGTATACGCAATATATACCAAGTTTCGGGCAATGGGGGTTCGCAATCGCATCCAAACATTATGACCCACTGCAAATGAGTGACGATGAGATTGCGGCTGTTATAGCGGCTATCGAAACAAACACGTACAGCGAAGAAACACATTTTTCGCTCTTCGCACTTCCTCCGTGGCTTCTAAAAGATATAGAGAATACGCATTTTATAAATACGATTGATAAACCGGTAATAATTAAGGAGTATTAAGATGCTACTACTACGGCTGATAAACAGGATAAGAGCTTTAAGGCGACACGTAGATAAATTCAGGATTCTATCCCTACTCCTTTTCGTGCTCATATTCGGCTCCATAGCATTTTACCATTTTGAAAGAGGCAGTGAAGGAGTAGAAGAGATATGGGACGCTGTTTATTGGGTAATCGTGACGATTACGACCGTGGGCTATGGTGATTTCACGCCAAAAACAATGGGTGGACGGATTACATTTGTGCTGGTTGCATTGGGTGGAATAGGAACTATTGCATATGTAATTGAACAACTCGTATCCTTTTCTACTAAGAGTGCATTAAAAAAAATATTTGGGTCTGGGGCGGTGAAGATGAAGAAGCATACCATAATTGTGGGCTGGAATACCAAAGCAGAAGAGGCGATAAAAGAGCTACGGAATGAAAATGAGGAGTTTCTGGTGGTGGGCAGCGAATTGGATCAAGCAGAGCTGAATGCGCGGGAGATACTGCATATTAGCGGAGACCCGACAAAGAGCGAGACGTTGAATAGATGCGGGATCGAAGCTGCAAAGACGATGATGATACCTCTGGAGAACGATTCTGAGACGATAATGATTGCTCTCGCAACCCGGAGACTGAATCCCGGTATAAAAATCGTTGCGACATGCGAGACGCGGGAGCACGTGGAGATGATGCGTGGAGCTGGGATTGACCATATAATATCTTATGCGGAGATAAGCGGGAGATTACTTGCTCATGCGGTTACTGAGCCAGTGGTTGTGAATTTCATTATGGATGCTTCGACTTCGGTTGAAGGATTTGACCTGAAGCAGATAAAAGTGGGCGAAAAAACGAGGTTGGCGGATATATCGCTGGATGCGGGTGAGAAGGTGATTGCGCTGTACAGAGGTGGTGGGTTTGTTTTCGAGTTCGCGGCTGATGTTATGCTGGAGGAGGGGGATTATTTGGTGGTTATATCTTCTTCACGCTAAAACTTTCCTATCTCAAATTCTTTCTGGGATATCCGAGTTTACACTTCCAACTATCATAAACCCTAGCCACGCCACCTATCGAATAAATTAGGGGGCATCTCGGGTAGGCGTTATCTTATAATTCAGGTTTATTTAGCACGACATTAGGAATAATTGTATATGGCGAACCAGTGTCTATGATAACCCAAACTGGAACTGATACTTTTTCTTTAACAACAAAAATTCTCATTATCGGATAGTTGTTCTCAAAGCTATAATCTAACATCTGACTCAATTTTCAGACATACACCGATGGAATATGCACAGCTGCGATGTCATCACCCACTCTACCAGTGTAAGGTATTAGAATTTTTCTCAATGTTCCTTTCTTAAGTGTTTTATGTAGCGGGACAGAAAATACTCGGTGATTCTTTTGCAGCACTACATGGTCCCCTTTTCCCAATCTAGCTGTAAAGCCTAATTTCACGAGTGCTTTGACACTTTCTTTTCCGGAAACAACGGGGAGTTTTTTAGACACTTACTTCCACCGCAGAAATTTCGACTACTTCGCGCAACCCTTTTGCTTCCTGATTAAGCACTTCTAACACTGCTTCAATCGCTTCTCTTATATTATTAAGGGCTTCTTCCTTTGATTCACCTTGGCTAATCGCACCTGGCAATTCGAGGCATTGAGCGGAATATCCGCCTTCCTCTTCTTTTTCAAGGATTATTGTATACTTCATGGTCAAATCTTATGTTGGTTCATATATAAATAATTCCCTTACGAGGCTGTCCCACAATTACCCAAAACCCTATGATAACATTCTGCAGGCACATATAAAAAACAATACTTTCATTCCAACATTCATGCACATTTAGAATCCGTCCGTTCTCAATTGTTTTTTAGTTATAATAAAGAAGTGGAGAATAAGTACCGGTCCAACCCCGGCAATCCCGCGCATATTCACGCCGGATGCTGCTAAGACTGGTTATAATGGCGTCTATTGATGCCGTGTGGTCGTCGAGAAAGATTGCAAAGTTAGCACACGCAAATGTAGTTTATATGTATCTAACCGGGAATGATAAGCCAGATTTCAGAACAATCTGCAATTTCAAAAAAGGACGGTAAAGAGCTGATTGAAACAGCGTTCAAAAAGACCGTCGCGATTGCTAAAGCGTCATACGGTATGAACTGTAACTAACGACGAAACGCCACGAAACGGAGAGTCAAAAAGTTCTAAGAACCTCGTTATTCATACCGTAACGCATCAACCGGCTTGAGCTTTGAGGCTCGATAGGCGGGAATCACGCCAGCTGCCATGGCAATCCCCATTGCAAGGAGCACTGCGAACATCAACAGTAGGGGTGTAATTACTGTTGTCATCTCGCCACCCATCCCCATAAGCTGCATGCCAAGGAGCGGCAGTAATAACGAGATAGCAGAACCGAGACAAATCCCCAATATCCCTCCTACCAGGCCAATTATTGCAGAATTCAATAAGAAGATCATCATGATGTCGCCGTTCTTTGCCCCGATCGCTTTCATAATTCCGATCTCCCTGGTTTTCTCGAGCACTGACGTAAACATCGTGTTTGCTATACTCACTCCCCCGACCAGCAATGAAACCGCCGCAATCGCTTCTAAAAACAAGGACATGGTTTGTGTAACGCTAGTTATGGTCTCTTGCATGGATTTTGGTGAATTTATACGAAAATCTTTTTTGCTTTCGGTAAGATGCCGTGAAATCAGTAACTTCTGCTCGGCCTCTGCCATAATCTCCTCGACATCATCCGCGTTTTCTGCCTTAATAGTAATCGAATCAAACTTCTCTTCGCCAACATCCTCCAGAGTATCTCGCGCAGCTTCAATAGGCATGATTATCTTCCGGTCGTCTTCGCCAAAAGTTCCACTTTCTTGTAAAATGCCCACGATCTTGAATGCTTTGCCTTCAATGGTAATCATTCTGTTCACGATCAGGGGTTGTTTGAACGTATCTTCGGCTATGCTGTTTCCAACAACAACGACGTTATAGTCTG
>WJOV01000138.1 GCA_009618475.1 Methanosarcinales archaeon
GACGTAAGGTCTGGCTTCAGGATGAGTGACGAGGTTTATTTAGAAGCGGTACGGTTGGGAAAGGAAAACGGGACAAAAAGGAAATAAGCAAGCCAACGAGATGCTGAGCAATTACTTACGTATCTGCGTTAAGAAACTGATGAGGTCAAGCATTGTGCTGTTTATCCTTTCCTTCCAACTGGCATTATATATAATGGTGTTTCTTGTTCCTGCATATTCATGATTTCTTTGACTTCGCTGTCGATAAATGCGCCTATGACTACCGTTACAAGGTCTAAGGAAACAGCCTGCAAATAAACATTCTGTGCCGCATGTCCAGCTTCTATATGCACATATCTAATTCCTCTTTCACCGTATTTCCACGTCGTTCGTTCATAAACCGCAGTGAATACGATGTCTATCGCAGCGTCTTTTACGCATTCCTGTCCGAGAGCAGCTTCTGCAAGCTCAGCCCTTACGTCCCCATCCTTAACTTTTTCCAGGTCATGTTCTTCTGGTCTATATCTGTAAACGCCTTTGTCAATGCCTTCTACATCTCCTACAACTAAGTATAACTCAAGCGGATAGAGTGCACCAGCAGAAGGTGCCGTTCTCCCTCCCCCGGGCGAGGTAATACCCTGTGCAGCCCAGAGTAGCTGCGATACCTCCTCGACAGTTAAACTCTCGCCTGAATAAGCTCTTATTGACCTTCTTTTCGATAATGCCTCCTCTACTGATACGTTACTCGTATAGCTTGGTTCTGGAAGTTTTATTCTTTCGCCTACCTCTATTTTCTGCATGTTTTTCGTTTTTATGGGATCCACCGGTTCAGGCTCATGCGGAATGAGAACCGAGAACGTTATTGCAATAGCCGTTACTACTACCAGTGTTGCAATCACGCCTAATATTATTGCTTTGGTCGGCATTATTCAAATATTTTTTGTTAGTTCTTTAACTTCTGTGGGATCAGGGGATCTGCTTGTAGAACCCCTACGAACAAAAATCTTTCCATCGGTGCGACGCTGATAAGGTTTGTGCCTTCCTTGGGGTACAAAAATTAACAGAATTTTTTTATTATTTATGTCACATTCCACGGTTCTAAGTTGAATTGAAGGATTGCAGTTATTTTGTGCTATATCCCTTATCGTCCCCTCAAATCCCTTTGTATCGTCTACACCTTTAATGTTTCCTTCATCATCAACGCCCATAAGAATGATTCCATCGTTTGTGTTTGCAAAGGCTACGAGTTCTTTAGCTAATTTGTCTGCTTTAACTTCTTCTTCTTTAAATTCGACTTGTTGATTTTCTCCATTTTTGATTAATTCGAGTATTTCATCAGTTGTCATATCCATTCTCATTTCTTTCGGAAATCTACGCGAAAGCCACTGCCAGTAGTCTATCACCTCGCCCCTACTCTTGGACAGTAAATATACATACACATCCTTAAGTGTGTATTCCACTGAAATGGTCTTCTGCGGCTGATCAAAACTAATATCTTCTTGTGTTTCTTCCCCTTCTTCTCCTTCACACCAAACTTTACCTAAAATATCCTTTAAAGCAATTTCTTTTGTCTCTACTTCTATATCTAATTGTTTCGAGTTTATTTTGACCGATTTAATCTTAGCTCGATAGTTAGGTAAAAGGATGATAATTTTGCCAATTAACCCATCATGCCCAAGTAGATCAAGACCTATCCAACTTTTAATAGCATGATAGGCATCAGGAAAAAGAGGATTTTTGAGTGTTAAGAGTGGTTCACTCTGAATATGAGTTCTAGAACGTTCATTGATACGCACCATGTACCAGTCGGCTGACCACCCTACATTAAATAACTCATTTCCACTTTCCACAGGTCTTTCTTTTTCAAAATAAATTGATTCGTCCTTTTGAAGCGTGTGCCCTTTAATCGTAAATTTTTCTTCTGTGATTAAATGTCCCAGTTTCTTTGCCAAGTCATTAACGCTAATAATATCCTCAATCATCACAAAATCACCGTAGTCCAATGTTTCGGTAGAAGTATTCTTTTCATTTTTGTAAAGTGGCACAATCTTTGTAACAATGTTTTTCCATACATCGTTCTCTTTTACTATTGCACTTTGAACTTTAACATTTCCATAGAGCTCTTTATTGTTGTCCAAAATGGATAGAATCTCATCTTTTACCTGGATATTTCCTTCTTCTGACATAATTTTTTGTCCCGTTTTACGCCTCTATTTTGGATTTTATAGGCGGCAACTTTCCACCACCTTCACTCGTTTGGCTGTGAGACGGATGGTATTTCCCAGATAACGCTCATAGATACTTCCCAACAATTCTACGCCGATGACGTCAAAACGATAAGGGCATTTAGGAAAATAAAGCCCTTCGATAATCTTTGCCAGAAGACTTGAATCGAACTCATAGGTCTCGCAAGCGTGATGCTTAAATATCTCACCGTTTAGATCACCGTTTATCTGCCGAAAGAGGATGTTAAGATGATATTGAAGTGGTCTCCGTTTGCCCTCTCTCTTCCATAGTTCAGCCAATTCTAAAAGGCTCTTCGGTTCAACTATCTTCCTGTCCTCAGCAATGCGAATGAAGACGAATCTATCCAGGATTCGCTGTACCACCTCGTTCAACATCCTTACGTTAATATCAGGATTTCGCTTATAGAGGTCTTTTGCGAGTTCCTCACGCCACCCTGTCATATCTGATAAGAATGATTTATCAACAGGGATACGCAAGCGCTTGCTCTGAGCATCCTTAAGAAGAAGTTTATCTAAAGAGCCAGAAGCCACCTCCTCTGGGGATAACATCCACAAATCATCGAGTTTTTTGAGATAATCGGTGTATTTAAAATCGTAGATTATCCCCAGATTGGGATTACGTGGATCCGGCTTGAGAGAAGCATCAAATACTTTAAATTCCTCGAAGTCCGTGAGTACCACGATGAATACATCTCGCGTGTTCCATACATACGATTTTGCTTGTAGAATATGTGCAGTCTTGTCAAGAGGCTCTGATGGTGCCTTCGCTTCAACATAAAATTTGCTTACCCCTTCAATACGAAAGTTGTAATCGGGTCTTCCTTTGGTCTCTCCTTTCTCAAGAATTACTTCTCGTTCAAAAGGTGAAAGTCCTGCTTTGTTCTCTATATCCCAACCCAGTGCTTCAAAGAATGGGTCAATGAAATCCCGGCGAGCTTGAGCTTCTAAATACTGTTTTGAAAGATAGAAATATTTATCCCGTTCAAACTTCTCTACTAACCTACTGATTTTTTCACGAAATACCTCAATTGTTGTATCCAATCGTTTACACTCCCTTCTCCCTTATTCTTATTGTGAGTTTTTCACTTAACTTATATTAGAGTTGTTGCGATATAAAATGATATAAAATGCACCCTTCTACGGCGTCCATTCCTCCTTGCATATTTCTCCTTTTTGCTGATCTCTGTTCTTATGGCTTTGTCAAATTATTCCGCAACAAGTCTATTAATTTAATTGTTGAAACTCTCAACAGCATATTTCCCGAGACATTTGATTTAGTGAATCGAATGCTCTTTTTCACGCACCTTCCACCGCCTTTTATAATCATGCACCAAACAGGGAGAAAGAAAAAGGGCGTTGAACAAATAAATAAACGCCCAGGTCGGGATTTGAACCCGAGTCCGAGCCTCGACAGGGCTCAATGATAGGCCGCTACACCACCCGGGCATCTATGCTTTATAATCCATTTATAGCAACATTATAAATACTTATATCTTTACGAGATAATCTTTAAATATTAACTCTAACAAGAAAGAAAGAGGAAAGAGGTGAAACGAGAATGGCAACAAGAGGTAAGAAAGCAGTGGAAAAGGTAAAACTATTGATGGACAAGACAGAGCGAATAAGAAACATAGGCATCATCGCTCATATAGACCATGGGAAGACTACTTTGACTGACAACCTTCTCGCAGGAGCAGGGATAATATCGAAAGAATTAGCAGGCGAGCAACTGTTTACTGATTCTTATTATCTGGAACAGGAGAGGGGGATAACGATATTTGCCGCAACTGTGTCCATGGTTTATGATTACAAAGGTGAAGACCACCTCATAAATCTTATAGATACGCCGGGGCACGTTGACTTCGGTGGAGACGTGACGAGGGCGTTGAGAGCCGTTGACGGCGCCGTGGTTGTCGTTGATGCCGTAGAGGGAGCTATGCCGCAGACCGAGACCGTGCTGAGGCAGGCGATGAAAGAGAACGTGAAACCCGTTCTCGTCATTAACAAAGTTGACAGGATGATAAACGAGCTGAAAGTGGATGCGCGCGAGATGCAAATCCGGCTCGGCAAGATAATAGACAAGGTAAACAAGTTGATGCAGGGAATGAAAAAGGATAAGTACGAGGATTGGAAGCTGGACGCAACAAAAGGAAACGTCGCTTTTGGCTCCGCGTTATATAACTGGGCTATTAGCGTTCCGAGCATGAAGAAGACCGGAGTTAGCTTCAACGATGTATTCGAGTATTGTAAGCAGGAGAACATGAAGGAGTTGGCGGTGAAGTGCCCCGCTTATGAAGCAGTTCTTGATATGGTGACTGAGCATCTGCCCAATCCGTTAGAAGCACAAAAGTATCGAGTTCCGGTGATATGGCATGGCGATGAGGCGAGTGAGATAGGGCAGCGGATGGCGAGATGTGATAGAACGGGTGACGTCGCTTTTATGGTTACCAGCATCTCTGTGGACCCGCATGCGGGAGAAGTTGCCACCGGGCGGCTCTTCAGTGGAAGCGTGGAAAAAGGCAAGGAACTTCTCGTATCCGGCGTGTATAAAAAGAACCGGATTCAGCAGGCGAGTATATACATGGGACAGGAAAGAGTAGAAGTAAGCAGTGTACCCGCAGGTAACATAGTTGCACTCGTGGGTTTGAAAGATGCTGTGGTTGGTTCCACGCTTTCTACTGTTGAAATAACTCCATTTGAAAGCATAAAGCATTACAGTGAGCCTGTCGTTACGGTCGCGGTGGAAGCGAAGAGCACGAAAGACCTGCCTCGACTGATAGATGTGATCAAGAAGTTTGCGAAAGAAGACCCGATGATACGTGTTGAGATAAACGAGGAGACGGGTGAACACCTGGTCTCGGGAATGGGCGAATTGCATCTCGAAATAATCACGCACCGGATAGAGCATGATGAGAAAGTTCCTATAATCGCTTCACCACCCATTGTCGTTTTTCGTGAGACCGTGGAAGGGAAGGCGGGTCCCGTGGAAGGGAAATCACCTAACAGGCACAATAAGTTCTATTTTGTAGTCGAACCGCTGGGTGCGGAAGTAGTGAAAAAGATACAAACTGAGGGTATAACCGTGGGCAAAGACAAGGTTTTGATGCGCGATAAGCTGATGGAAGCTGGTATGGACAAATTGGAAGCAAAGAAAGTCGTTAATATCCTCGAGGGTAACGTGTTGGTGGACATGACAAAAGGGGTTCAATATCTGCGAGAGACGATGGAGTTAATTCAAGAGGGGTTTGAGGACGTGATGCTGAAAGGACCTTTGGCAAAGGAGAAGTGCAGGGCTGTAAAAGTAAAATTGATGGACGTGAAGCTGCACGAGGATTCGATACACCGCGGACCTGCACAGGTTATTCCCGCGGTGCGAAGCGCTATACTTGCGGCTATTTTGCTCGCAGAGGCTACCTTCCTTGAGCCGGTACAGGAGGTTTTCATAAGCATCCCGCAGAATCTGCTTGGGAACGTAACGCGCGAGATACAGGGCAGAAGAGGGCAAATATTAGACATAAAAACCGAAGGCGATGTGGTTTCATTGCAGTCGGAATCACCGGTGGCAGAGATGTTTGGCTTCGCTGGTGACATAAGGTCGGCAACCGAAGGGAGAGCGCTTTGGAGCACCGAGTTCGCTGGCTTCAAGCCCATACCTCAAAATCTGTTCGGCGAAAAGGTGATGGAAGTGAGGAAAAGGAAGGGTATGAAGTTGGAAATGCCGAAGGCATCCGATTTCGTGTCTTAACTCTTTGTATTTGTTTACCTCCGAAATCGCAGCATGCTTTTCACTATTGTGACTTCCTTACTCACTGTGTTGAACTCATAAGCATGCTTGTAGGTTATTGGTTGGCCTTCGTTATTTCATGCATATATGCCCGCATCTCCGGCGTTCCATAATCCCCATCCAGGTATCGATAGTTCGATCCCTTATCAGCAATCTCGACTTCATCAACCTTTTTCCCTTCAAAGTATTCCTCTGCAACCTTTTTTACCAATTCATGCACGCCCGATCCTGACTGTGCCATATCCTTTTCCCGATATGCCGTGTAGGACGGCACGCCAAGCATCGCTGCAACCCCTCTATGAACCCATTTCCTGATTGAATCCTCACCATCCTTTATCTTAAGTCTTGGAGAAATTCTCATTGCACAATGTACAACGTTTCTATCCAGGTATGGAACGCGTAACTCAACGGAATGAGCCATTGTAACCTTATCTTCCCTTTCAAGCGTATCGTCATAGGCTAAGTCAATGTCTTCCCATAACTTGTCGTGAAGTTTCAAGAACCCGTCCTCGCTTACAACATCCTTATACCACCAGTAACCAGCGAATAACTCATCCGCTCCCTGTCCCGTGAACGTCACCTTTACTCCGTCTTCAGATGCCGCCTTCGCTGCAAGATACATCGGAACCGCGACCTCTACCTGAAGGAGGCCGTTTATCTCGATGGATTCGATGATTTCGGGAAGTATCGCCTTCACGATTCGCTCATCTATATAAATCACGCGTAAATTCAATCCCAAATCCTTAGCTACCTTTTCCGCATTCTTTACATCGTCAGAATCTTTTTTACCAACACAATAGCATCTAAGATTCCATCCGAAATCCGATATGAGCTTTGCTATCAATACTGAATCCACACCGCCAGAGAATATCATCCCTACCTTATCCACGCTTAAGCCCCTTAACATCCCCTCAACCGCGTCAGTTAAAGCATCTTTATACAAAGCCACAGCTTCATCGAAATCCGTAATATCAATCTGCGGCTTCTCGATTCTCACGCCCTGATGAGTAGATATCCCCTCTTTATTTGCCCTCAATATCTTTCCGGGAAGTATACTTCTGATCTTACCTTCGATATCATAAAGCCCCTTCTTTTCAGAACAGAAATAGACACTCCCCCCATCTTCTACGTAATATATCGGCTTTATGCCAACCGGGTCCCTTGCAACTACGAC
>WJOV01000158.1 GCA_009618475.1 Methanosarcinales archaeon
AGAGGGTCTCCATTTATTCCTTCAGTCGGTTCTATGGGATTGACACAGGGGTGAGTAGTTACATTGAAACTATATTATGGAGAACATCCACCCCGATTTTTTGATGAGTTTATTCGTATATTGAGTGGGAAAGAAACTTTAAATGAAGAAATTAAGCCATGGAATTTCTATAAAAGAGAGGCTTTTGATAGAGTTTGGGAGCAAATACCAACAGATACCTTTCTTAAAAAGACAATTGGCACTCAAGAGCCTAGAGAACGTGTTAAGGAAGCGTGGCAGAGTTTAAACGCCGATGAAGTGCACTCTATTTGGTCAGGTATAACCAATCTTTTTAGGTACAAAAGCAAAGATAATGTGAGGTTGTCAGAGTTATTTGGTAAAATAGCCGGAGAAGGAGCGTTTGTAGTGATTGATATTTCGTCGAGAGATAAACCCGGAGACATTTTCTGGAATGAGGAAATTCAACTTATTGCAATTCAACAATTTCTAAGTAGAATAACAACACATGCAGAACAACAGTTTAAAGAAGGTGGTAATTTAAACTCCTTAGTTGTTATAGATGAAGCACATAGATTAGCGCCTAGAGAAAAGACAGAAAATGAAAATATAGCAAAAATAAAGTTTTTACTTATCGATGCGTCTTATTTTGGTACCTGATGAGAATTCTTGTGAATACTCTCCTTGTGGATCCAAAATGAAAATTGACATTTTCTGGTGTCTTGCATAAGCTGTAAGCACCATCTTTGCTAAAACAGATTTTCCTGATCCGGTTTTACCGAATATTCCAATATGATAAGCTTCGCCAATACCTCCAGGCTCTTTTTGAGGATCTTCAAAATGTTTGAACCACATTGGCATCCTGACATCTGTTCCATACGCTCTGCCCAAATAAAATAGTTCTTGCGTATAATCTGTCAACAAAGCGTTCATTATATTTTCGTTGAGTAATTTGATAGATGTGCCGGTGGATGGAACGGTACCTAAGATACTTGGCTCAAGTGCTCTGCTACTCCTGCAAAATACAGAACTCGGTATCATCTTTGCTGTATGAACGTCCTGTCTTTCAGTTATAGGATCAACCCTACCCTTCTGCCTAATTAGCCCCCGCATAGTAGGATCCTCTGACCAAACATTCTTCATTGTAATTTCTGTTATCTGGCCCAACGCATAATGTTCATCTCCCTCCTGAATATAATTGAAAATACTTAAATTACCCACTAATCTTTTATTTACCGCAGTGCCTAAAATATCTATGGTCAACCCCCCGGTAGATGATGGCGAGCCAATCACACCAATTCTTTCGGCATTATCAAAAGCCTCTTTAATATTTTCTACCATTTTCATCACCTATTTACCCCATTCTGTCCTGTATCCATGCATTGCTAAATAAATATTACCCAACGAATCTTCCCATTTTAAAGACATCTCTTGGGTAGTTGTTTTTCTAATCGCAGGTAGAGCAGTCCTTAAATGTTTTACCATTCTATCAGCCAAGTATAGAGGGTATGGTTCCATAACACCGGGCGCACCGCACTGTAATCTTAGGGACTCAAATAAAATTGCTAATCTTTGCATATTAGTGCGTACCGATTGTGATATTTCCATTCTTAAAGCCGGAAAATGGTTATAAGGGCGATAATAAACAACAAAGAGGTTCCCTAGCGCATCTATTATTTCACTAATAATACTTTTGAGGTTTGCTGGTTGTCTATCAATGTGCCATCTTGACGGAGGCTCCTGAATTTCTACAGGCCCAACGAATTCTCCGGCGTCTAAAACAGAAGATAAGAACCCTCTGTCTTCGTATCCATCTATTTTTAAAATCTTTTGTGTGATTTCCCTTCTTGTTGTGTACTTTGGCATTCCTACAAACATTTTATCCGTTCTTTTTGAGAGTAAAATTTCTTTATAAGATTCCAACGCTATTTTTAGTCTTTCATGAAGTAAAGAAGATAAACTGTCGGATACCTCATCCGCTTTATTAAGTGCTTGATTGAAGTAAATAAATGGTGTAGTTAGTGAGCCATCTAAAAAGATTACATCATGCGGAGCTTTTGCCGCTAAATCCAACTCCATGCACATCATTATTGCTCTCGCAACTACCGTCGTTGAATCACTATGAGGAGTCGTGAGAATCTCTGATAGGTGATGTGGTTTGGGCCAATATCTCTTTTCTGTTGGAGGAGCTAGTCCTTCTACAGCAACCCCGGCGATAGCAGTCATATCTGTAGAAAGTAATTTTTCGATTGCATAGGAACCATCAACACCACATGTAGTTGGGTGAGTTGGTGCAGATGATATCTCTGCATCGTTTTTTAATAACTTTTGCTCTATCAACTTTCTTCGAAAATCATTTTTCTTTTCATATAACTTACGAAAAGATTTCGATAGATTTTCTCCCAATTCATCGCATTGATTTAACATTTCTTCTACTAATGCCTCCGGTAATTCATCAAACGGGTTCTCAACGGTTTTTTCTACCATACTAAAGGTAACACCCTCCATCCTTTATAATATTTTTTCCTTAAGGCGAAGGGGCAGAATTGCGTATAACATTGGTATATCCACAATACTTCTATACATTCCTCCAGATGAACCCCTTCCCTTTTCAAAACCTTCCCCAATCATTTTCCAACATCATCTCCACTAAAGCCCTTTTATCACCTCTCGCTTTTAATATTTTATTTGGGAAGAGGTATATAAAACTTTCTGAGATTAAAAAGAAAGGTTGCAGTTTAAATGGATACATTAAAACCGAAAGCAAAAGCAAATTACATTGCCACTGCACAGAAAGTAAAGCGTGCAAAGAAAGACAAGAAGAGGCAGATTCTCATTCCAAAGAGCGATGCAATTGTGGAAGAGATATTGAAAAAATTGGAAGAGAACACAGATATTTAAAAATGCTGTTAAGCTATTACTACATACCAAATACAATGAAAGGAAATAAAAAGATAGAAGCGGTTTTATTCGACCTTGACGGTGTATTAATAAACTCATTCGAAAGCTGGTATCAAGCGTTTAATACGATGTTAAAGTCGTATAAGAAAGAAGAAATGGGCAGAGAAGAGTTTAATGCGAAATGCTGGGGTCCCGACCTGAAGCATAACTTAGCTGCGTTAAATCTGGATGCAGAAGCAGGGAAGTATTGCATAAACGAGCAACTGAACTTGATAGAGCGTATAGAGCTGTTCCCCGGTGCAAAAGAGGTTTTGAGCCGCATAAGAGAAGATTATAAGCTCAAGGTGGGGTTGGTCACGAATACGCCAAGAAAGAACGTTCACAGGATATTAGAGCACTTCAATCTGTTTAACCTTTTTGACGTGATTGTTACCGGTGATGACGTGAAAAAGGGTAAGCCCGATGCTGAGATGGTGATAGAGGCGTGTGAGAAGCTAAACGTGAAACCGGAGAATGTGATACTCGTGGGAGATACCGAAAGCGATTTCATGGCTGGCAAATCCGCTGGTTGTGCCGTAATAGGTGTAGGAGCGAAATCGGCGTGTGATGAGAGAATAGAAAACCTTTATGAAGTGTTCTTTATTTTGAATATTTGGAAATAGCACTTTAAAAATGTTTCGCATAAACGGAATGAAGATAGGTTTTTTTTGAAGAATATCATTGCATCGCCCGTATAACCTTTGAAATATTTTCCATCACATCCGTAGCAAGCAACCCGTACCCTTTCGCTTCAAATGCAATGTCTCCCGCAGCGCCGTTTACGAACGCAGCAGCAGTTGCCGCTTTGAAAGGGTCAGTAGCGATTGCAAAGAACGCACCAGTTACACCTGCCAGCACGTCTCCCGTCCCGCCAACCGTCATTCCGGCATTTCCTTTTTTGTTTATTTTTACCCTAACGCCATCCGATATAATATCGGTCGGACCTTTCATCAAAGTAACAACCCTGTTTAGCCGTGAAAAATCCGCTACAAATTTTTGCCTTTCTTCCATCGTATCTGCCGGATGCACTTTTACGCTCCTTCCTTCACCGCCTGGTTCCATCTTCGAGAATTCGCCTGCATGTGGAGTTACGATAACGAGCTTATCTTCTACTTCCACAGGCAAATGTAACCCGTAGAATCCATCCGCATCTACTACCACTTTCTTGCTCGCATTATCTTCAATTATCATTTTAGTTGCTTTTTTCGTCTCCTCTTCTGCACCCAAGCCCATGCCTATCACCACTACGTCATGCTTTTTTATCAAACTTGATACCAATGGCACGTCCTTCTCCACCAATATCCCCGAAGAAAGGGGTTGGACAATCAAATTGGGTGATAATGAAGAGATGATGGGAGAAACGCTTTTAGGTGCCGCTATTGTTACCCAGTCTGCACCAGCGTGTAGCGAAGCGAGAGCGGCTAAAGTAGGAGCGCCAAAAAAAGGACCCCCGCCGACTATTAACACACGTCCATTATCCCCTTTATGGCTGCTTGCTTTTCTCTTCATTACCCTCCTCACATCTCCGGGACCTGCCAGCTTCTCCAGTCCTTCCGGAATGCCTATATCTGCAACCACCAATTCACCGACATAATCCATAGCATCTTTGTTTAGCAAGCCTTTTTTCGCACGGTGGAACGTGAGAGTGAGATTAGCTCGAACTGCTTTTTCCGCTTCGCCTGTGTCGGAGTCCAACCCGGAAGGAACGTCCACCGCAACAACGAATGCAGTTGAGTTTGCTTTCGCATCGTTTATCAAATCTATTGCAGTTGCTTCGGGCTCTCTTATTTTACCGCTTACACCGGTGCCGAAAATCGCATCTAATATCACATCCGAACTGTTTAAGAGCGTTTGTCTCGCTTTGAGTTCCGAAGAATCGGTTATTTCTTCTGTGTCGTATCCACTCGCGTTTAAAATTCGCCAGTTTCGCTTTGTCTCCCCCGTTCTCAAGTCTTTTGAACGCCCGATTAACATTATTTTCACGTCAAACCCGTGCAAATGCCTCGCAGCAGCAAAAGCATCGCCGCCATTATTCCCTTTACCTGCCAATATCGTGACTTTCACGCTTCCCCGGAATTTCTTTTTCACCGCTTTCGCAACCTCGGCACCGGCATTTTCCATTAGTTGTAGCGGAGAAAGCCCGAAGAATTTGCAGTTCTCGTCTAAGGCAGCCATCTCCTCGGATGTTATGTAATCCCTTACAGGGCTCGCGGGGTCGTGGAGCGAAGCCCCACGTTCTTTTTTTTCTTTCATTTAACCAAATCTAATAAATTTACGTGATTCACTCCCGGTCAATTGTAGTGTAACTCTTTTTTCCTTACTTTTACTTTTTCTACGCCTCTTTTCACGCCTCTTTTATATTTCTTCCTTTCTTTCTTCTCCATATACCACCTTAATATCCCGGCGTTCAGCAGCCAGGTGTTCATCAAATCCATCGTGAGACCGAACAAAAGCACGATTGAAATCTCTCTTAACATGGGAATAGGAGCGAAATGAGCGGATAATAAATGAATAGAAGAAGAAACGAGGAACATTGCGAATACTGCGGATAAAGTAGTAGAAGTCATCGTTATGCCGGTTTTCATTGCATTTCTCACTTTATCGTTCAAATCACCTTTTTTGCGAAGCAGATTTGTCGTCAGCAAGATATTAGAGTCCACGGAATAGCCTATGAGCATAAGCAATGCCGCTACCGTGCCAAGTGACAATTCCATTCCTATTACGTCCATGCAGGCAACTGCGATGACGATGTCAGAAAAAGCGGCAAAAATTACTGCTAACGGTGGTATAACGGTTCGGAACACCACGAAGACAACAATAGCCATCAGAATAAAGGCGATTATCAGAGCACGTAATGCCTGAGTTTGGTATTGTTTGCCAAACAGCGGGCTTATACTCTCTATTCCATAGGTTCCCGCCCCATATTCCTCGTTAAGCATTTCTATCAACAGGTCATACTCTTGTGACCCGCTTGTCAGAGCGAATTCCATCCTCTTCTCATTCCCTACGCCCGTTTCCCCCACGAGGGTAACCGAATAAGCAGCGAATTTTGTGGTTAGCTCTTCTCTCGTTTCGTCAGTGCCTATTTTTACCCACGTTCCGCCTTTGAAGTCCATTCCCAGGCGGACTGGAGAATCTATGCTCAACTGCGTGTACGTAAGCACGACTAAAGAGATGAGCAATATGATTAGCGGTATAGCAACCAATTTCTTCACCGGATATTTCGTTATATCCATTTTTTCAAACAGGCTTTCTCTTTCGCTCTCCTTCATGTTTCCTTATTATTGTATTTCCATATCCATATTTCTTTAGTAAAGCTTTCTTTACACTTTTTCTTTTTAACAAAAAGAAAACCTGTGCTAAAAGAAAAAGCTTAAAATGTTTCTTTGGTACCTTTCTAAAGTAAAAAGAAATAAAGAGAAGGTTAAAATGAAAATAGGGAGAGAAAGTTCTTTTGGTAAAGCTTTTCTTTCCAGGAAAAGGTTTGAAGTAAGAGTAAGGGATGCGGACGATGAAGGATTGGAGCGTATAAGTGAAGGTATGGGACTTTCGCTAAATTTAGAGGAGTTGCGAAGGGTAAAACGATATTTCGTGGCGAAAAAAAGGGAGCCGACGGATGTGGAGCTGCAAAGTATCGCACAGGCATGGTCGGAGCATTGTTGTTACAAGAGTTCGAAAAAGATATTGCAAAAGTTCGTTTTTGGCATAGAAGCGCCGCAAAATATGTTAGTGATAAAAGAAGATGCAGGCGTTGTCGAATTTGATGAAGAACACGCTTATGTTCTGGCATTCGAAAGCCATAATCATCCTTCTGCCATAGAGCCTTACGGCGGTGCTGCAACTGGGATAGGAGGCATCGTCAGAGACGTAATCTGCATGGGCGCACAGCCTATTGCTTTGGTTGACCCTTTATTCTTTGGGCATCTGGATTATCCGGACGAAAAACTGCCTGATGAGGTGAAGCATCCGCGGTTTTTGTTTGACGGTGTCGTTTCCGGGATAAGCGACTACGGGAATCGGATAGGCATTCCAACGTGTGCGGGCATGGTTTATTTCGACAAAGGCTACGTGGGCAATTGCGTGGTGAACGTGGGCTGTGTGGGGATAATGAAGAAGTCGGATTTGAGAAGAAGCAAGGCGAAGCAAGGCGAGGTGCTTGTTCTGGTTGGCGGGAGAACAGGGAGGGATGGCATACATGGTGTTACTTTTGCT
>WJOV01000102.1 GCA_009618475.1 Methanosarcinales archaeon
GCTGCTGCTGCTCTTCAAAGAGCCGGGAATGAAGTACACGTGTTCACAAGGATGGGAAACGGGCAGCAGCAATACGAGGTGATAGAGGGCGTGCATTACCATCGCTGCTCTTTCGACTCAAATCCCAATTTTATCCATAGGATGGACAACATGTCCCGCTCATTCGTTTATCACTTCTTCCAGGCGGAGAACGTGTCAGGCAATTTTGACGTCATTCATGGGCACGACTGGATGACTGCGAATGCGCTTGCAGAGATAGGGAATGCACGGAATAATAAAACCGTTTTTACTCTTCACTCAACTGAATACGGGAGATGCGGGAATGTTTTCCACGACGGACAGTCGAAAGACATAAGAAACTTAGAATGGTATGGCGGATTTGTCGCTGATAAAATAATAACCACTTCAGAAACGATAAAGAAGGAAGCAGAGTGGATATATAAGTTCGGGGACCGGAAAATAGCGGTGATACCGAATGGAATTTTGTTACAGAAGTTCGATGGGGTCGTTGATCCCTGGAAGAGCGTGAAGAAGGAGCATGGGGTTGGCGTTTGGGACCCCGTATGTTTATTTGTGGGAAGGATGGTAGTGCAGAAGGGAGTGGATTTGCTATTAGATGCAATTCCTTCGGTTTTAGCTGAGGTTTCCCAATGCAAAGTTCTTTTTCATCGGTGACGGCTACATGAGAAGCGGTTTAGAACAAAGAGCGAGGGAGCTTGGCGTCCAGCATGCCTGCCGTTTCTTAGGCTATATTCCGGATGGCGAGCTCGTAAATTACTATAAGGCATGTGACGTGGTATGCATACCTTCAAGGAATGAACCTTTTGGGATAGTGGTGTTGGAAGCGTGGGCTGCTGGTAAGCCAATTGTGGTAACGCATAACGGCTTCGATTTCGTCAGGCACGAGGTAAACGGGCTGAAGGTGTATGACAATCCGGGTTCCATCGCGTGGGGAATAAAGAGCGTATTTTGCGATTTAGAAAAGGCAAAGAGGATAGGCGCGAACGGAAGGAAGACGGCGGAAGGATTCTCGTGGGATAATATCGCAAGAATGACAATGAGCGTGTATGTGGAGGATGGTGAGAACCGGTTTTCAGGAAGAGCAGAAGAAGTGAAGGAAATGGAAGAAAGCGGCGAGTATAGGGCATTGATAGAAGAGCTGAAAGCAAAGAACGCCGAGTTGGAAAGATTCGCTTACGCAGTCAGCCACGACTTAAAATCGCCTCTTATTACCATCCAAAGCTTTGTTGACATGCTTAGAGAAGATTTAGAGCTAAAAGAAGCAGAGAAAGTGGAAAGCGATTTGAGGTATATAGAAAATGCCGCTACAAGGATGGGGCATCAGCTGGAGGACACACTGGAACTTTCACGCAGCGGACGTGTGGTTCACCCGCCAAAGGACGTGCCATTCGTAGAAATAGTTCAAGAAGCACTGGAACAAACATCAGTTAAAATAAAATCTAACAATATTGAAGTTGCCGTGGCTGAGGACTTCCCTACTGTTCACGCGGACAAAGCAAAGCTGGTCGAGGCGCTGGTGAACCTCGTTGATAACAGCATAAATTACATGGGTGAACAATCACATCCCAAAATATACTTTGGTTATTGCATAAGAGGCAATGAAACCGTGTTTTTTGTGCGTGATAACGGCATGGGCATCGAACCGGGTCAACACGAAAAAGTATTCGATTTGTTTTATCAGGTGACTAAACATGGCAAAGGAACCGGTGTCGGACTGGCAATCGTGAAACGAATAATCGAGGTGCATGGGGGTCGTATCTGGATAGAATCAAAGAAGGGTAAAGGGTGCACCGTGTGCTTTACCTTGCCTGTTCGTTCGGAAGAAAAACGATAATATTTATTAAAAAGAAAAGCTTTACCAAAGGAAGAAGGAGGGAAAAATGGAAGAGAGCATAGAAATAAATGAGGACTCGAACGCAGAAGAGCTCGCACCGATAGCAAAAGCAGTGAACGATTTGCTTGTAATACCCGTAACCCTGCGAAGCAAGAATGAAAAGGGTGTTAGAGTGGAAAAAGGGGAAGTTATAGATTTTGAATACACAGGTCCGGTATTAGAGCGAGTGCTGAAGGAGAACCGAGTGGTACGGACAACACCTCTTACCGGGAGATATGCGCGAATACCAGTTATCGTTGCTCCTATTCGGAACAGGAAAGGGGAAGTTATAGCAGCTTTAGGCGTTGTGGACGTGGTAGGAACAGTGGATTTAGGAGCGGTATTTGCCGATTTCCCTCGCGTTCTCGAACAAATTAGGTCGTATCCCAAACCAGCACGAAAGTGAGAATGAAAAAAAAAAAGTGGTAAAGAATGAAAATCCGAGACATAATGAGCCGTCCTATCATCACGGAAGATGAAGACACGGCAATCATTAAAATAGCGAAAGATATGGAGGAATTGGGGATAGGGAGCGTAGTTATAACCTCGGAAGGCAAACCCGCTGGAATAATCACTGAGCGGGACATAGCATTAAAAGTTCTATTGAAGAACAAGAGGGCAAGTGAGGTAAAAGCGAAAGAAGTGATGTCTTCCCCTTTGGTCACCATCGAGCCGAAAGCAGCGGTAGAGGAAGCATGTAAGCTTACATCGGGGAAATGCATAAAAAGGCTGCCGGTGGTGGAAAACGGCGTGCTCGTAGGCATTATAAGCGTTAGAAATATATTGACACTGAAGCCAGAGTGGATAAAAAGATTTTATCCTGAGGTGCGTGTCTTAGCGAGTGGGTGGACGCTTGACCGGCTTGAGCGGTCTTTAAGCGATTGCGAAGTATTTTTAGCGAGGAAAGACGAGAAGAGCTACAGGGAAAGACTGAAAGAAGTATTCGATGAAGTGAGCGAACTCGTGAGTTATTACGTGGACGACAAGAGGCTAAAAGATATATTTGATAGCATGGAGCAGCTCCATCATGAGGTTGAGGAGAAAGGCGAAGGCGGGAAGTCGATGGAGAAGCAAAGGAAGATGCTGGAGGCTATTTTGAGAAAATTCCGGCATACAACTTACTGGAGGAAGCAGCAATCAATGTCCAGCTTCGCCTCAGGGATTTTCTGGTTCCGAGATTATCGGCACGGCACGGGGAAAGAGCTTCGCTTACCTTTTAAAAGAACTCGACCGTAGTAAGTAATTACGGAAATTGTGATTTATTGCTTAGCAAAACGTTGTCTTCTGCGTGATGGTTCTACAAAACTCTCAATCACTTCCTCTACTTTTTCCGTCACCCGGTATATTCTTATCGCTTTCCCCCTCGACCTCGTCTGCTCTGATATTTCAAAATTACTGCGTAGGAATCCATGCTCTTCAAGAGTGAGCAGGTGGTAAGAAACGAGCCTCCCTTCTTCTTCCAATACATTGCTTATCCCGGTTACGTGCATCGGCTTCTCTTCCAGTAACTCTACAATCCGGTATCTTAATGGATGCAACAGGACGTGAACGTCCTTTATTAAATCATCGTCGCTTTTCATTGCTTTTTATCCTACGACTCTAAAAAGAAGTGAACATGGAAAAAATAGAACTGAACTATCTGCTAAAGGGGCTACTGAATGAGATTTTAGAAGAAGGAACGGGATTGCGAGTGGAGGAAGTAGATGCAGGTATCTTTGTTTCTCCTACCGGGATAACCGAATACATAAAATCTTATCCGTATGCGGAAGACATTGAGGAGAATACGGGGATGTTAATAAACGTGAAAGTGAGAGAGACTGCGAATGAATTGCTGAACAGGGTGATGATAAGGCTGCAAATAAATGAGAGAATGAGGGTGTTAATAAAGAGTAAGGATGTTCAAGAAGTGGAGATACTGAATAGCGATTTGGAAGAGGGAGAATTAGGGGAAGAGCGGGAGAAGATGCTGGAGCAGAAGACGAACAGGATAGCTGAGGCGGTGAAGGCATCGCTCGAGTGGATAATGAGAAGTAGAGTAGATTTGAAAAGAAGGAACGTCAAGATGATAGCAGAGGAGATAAGTTTATTGGATATAAAAGAGGAGCTAAATATATCAAAAGTTATTATCAAGACGGAAGCGTTGCCAAATATCTGCTACCTCGCTTTAGGCTGGCTTACAAGAGAGGATGAGCTGGATTTTATGGAAAGAGAGGGAAGATATTTCGTTCGTTTGCCGTGAGTCAAATAATCGAGGTCAATATCCGAATTCGCACTCGCTACTTCTCCTAATTCCTTTACTTCAGCCTAACGAAAACGCCTCTGCTCTTTTTAGCAAACTCCAGATTATCCTCCCTTGCGAGCCATCCAAGACCCATATAAGCGGTGCTTTGCGAGGCATTTATCTCTGTGACCACTCCGGATATGCTTAACTCACCTCTTTCTTTCAATAAATGCCATATTTCCCCAGCAACCGTTCCCATTTCTTCTATCGTGCTAATAAACCATCACCTTCCTATTCTTTCACACTCTTAGTCCAATATTTATTGCATATAATAAATAAGTTATACTGTACTTATTTTACCGCTGAGCACGCAGAGAACACAGAGAGTCATAAAAATCATTTATCTTATCTCAGCGCTCTCCGTGATCTCGGCGGTAAACAAATACAAAAAGTTTATTTAGAAATAATCGCACATATCCGCTCCCGTAACACATCCGCATCGTATTTCTGCTTTTCTATGCTTGAACTTAAATTCTCTACTTCTTTCGCAATCTCCGCCTCCCTTACACTTTCCCTTATCCAGCGCTCAAAATCGCCTCTTCCCATATAATCTCTTATAGCTTCTTCCGCTTTCTCGCCCCTCTTTCTCTTTAGATATTCGCATAACCCCTTCAAACTCCATACCTTTTCTCCATCCTGAAAAACGAAAGGATAATCCGCTTTTTTTATCCTCGCTCTTAACCGGGCATCGAAATCGTGAATGACGGAGAATAAAGCGATAAAAGCATCATGGGACTTCTCAAAATGAGAGAAATAACTGTGCACCTCCCCTGACGCACCGCCTACCGTGAACATATAATAGAGATGGTCGCTTGTGCCAAGGTAACGCCATATTTTCAGCAGTTCCTCATCTCCCGTCTCTTTTACATAAGGCTCGAGCCATCTCAGATATTCGTAACATGCCCACTGCATTGTATTACCAATGAAGCAAGAAGTGTCTTTCTCCACGTCAGCCCATGAAGTCGTCTCAAGATTCCTCACATCCATTACCCCCACTGGCTTATACCGCTCTATTATCTCCGAAGGCGTTGAAAATTCCATCTCGTATTTCAATACCTGCAATGGCAAATCACGCAGAAACTCAAATATCCCTGTATCTTCCCAGTGATGCTCGCCAAACGTTTCATAATCCAAAAAGAGGTTTATGCACTGCCCCTGCGTTGCATCGAGCCATGATGCGTATTTAGCGGCACTCAAAGGATACTCTTTCCAGCTCTTTAGCGAGAATCTAAATCCTATGTCGTCGGTTAGCTGGTAATTCCTGAGAAGAACTTTTAGATTCTTGCAGCCCACGGGCGCATAAACGTAGTTTGGTGAACCCCCGTCCAATACCCTCTCCACGCCTTCGGCGAACATACCCCGGTAGCCCATCTCCTCCGCTAACCTCGCTATTCGGTTGTTATAGAGCAGTTCGGTGTTTTCAAAAAAGGAAGGTTCATATCCAATTAAGTCACGCATTAATTCGCGATGTGCTTTCACCTGCTCGATAAATTCACCTTCTTCCTCATAAAGACATACCAGCGAATGATAATATGTCTGGTCTAAGAACTCCACTTTTCTACTCGATGCAAGCTGTCGGAAGTCTTCCAGAATATCCTTACCAAAACCATATCTCTCGCATTGCTCTACAAACACACCTGAAATGCTATACGCGACTTTAAAATCGTCGTATTCGTCTATCAGCCCCATTATTATATCATTCGTAGGGCGATAGCATTTTCTTGCTACTTTCTCGAATACTTCTCTGTCTTTATCGTCAAAGAAGTAATAATCGAAAAGGTCCTCTACCTTCATGCTTCTCTTGAACATTTGCTTATTCCAGAAGAAGTCTTTTCTCAGCCTGAACGGGATTCTCCCATGAGAAATATTTTTCCACCCGCAGTCTTCCTCTTTTTCCCATCTCCGTCGCTTTTTGCACGTTCTCAAGCAACGTATTTATCCCCCATGCTATGTCCGCTTTACTACCGCCGTCAACGTGAACACCCGTTCGTTCATGCCCGGAAGGAATTACCTGGTCCTTGAACCCGCTAATTCCACTGGCACCCACTACAACGGGCTTCCGCATCGCCATCGCCTCTAAGGAGACAATACCAAAAGGCTCATATAAAGAAGGGCAAACAGCTATGTCACAAGCCCCGTAATGTAATATCCTCTCCTCTTCGGATACAAACTCAAACCTCGTCTTCACTTTTTCCCCTACGTTCAATTTAGTTATCAGCTCGGAAACAGTTTGCTCTAACTCGCCTTTGCCAAGAATAACGAGTTTCGCCTCTGGATGCTTGATTGTAACCATGTGCATTGCCTTCACCAGGTTTACGATGCCTTTAACCGCAGTCAATCTGCCAACGAAAAGCAGCATCTTTTCTTCTGCTCCAATCCCGTATTTATTTCGCAGGGTCTGAATTTCCTTATCCTCGAAGCTGTTAATTGTATATGCCCGTGAATAATCGAAGCTCCACTCCTCCAGAGACAATTCCAGAGGAAGAACTTTTGCAGCTTCTTTTCTCCCTCGCACTTTCTGACTTCCTCAAACCAGCGCTCTCCGGTTCTTAAGTAATCCTCTATCCATTCCCTTTTTATCTCCAAGGGATTGTGTTCATTGAAAATTATCAAACTGTGGAAAGAATCATACTTTGCTATGTTGCTTCCCGTGATACAATATTTCCCCCTCACTCTGCCGAACACGTCTGCCGGTGTTTTCTTTTCGGGATTGCAAAAAAGGCATTTTTTCTTCTCTTTCAG
>WJOV01000122.1 GCA_009618475.1 Methanosarcinales archaeon
AATTGAAGCCAGACCTCGAAGTTGTTTTATTTGATTTGCCCCACGTTACAGAAATTGCAAAGGAATATCTTGAGCAATATGGAATGTCGAACAAGATAAAATTTATCGCAGGCGATTTTACCGAAGATGACATTGGCAATGGCTATGACATTGTTTTCGCGTCTGACGTGACAATATCAGGTACCCTAAAAAAGGTATATGATGCTCTAAATGAAAATGGTGTTTTGATTTATAGACGATGGACAATTAACGATGATAGAACATCACCTTTAACTTCCGTCCTATTTGATTTCATGCTGGCAATGACGAGAAGCGAGCACCGAGTATACACCCTGGGAGAATACATCCATCTTTTGGAAGACACAGGATTCTCTATCGCACAAATTCTGGATATTTCCTCTCCACAAGACCCAACAAAAATCATCGTCGCAAAGAAATAAATAAAAATGTTGAAATACATATTAAAACGACTTCTTTTGGTATTTGTGGTGGTCCTCGGTGTAACAGTAGTTACTTTTTCTGCAATGCATCTCGCACCCGGCGACCCAGCAGAGATGATTGCGGTAGCCAGGTATGGTGAGGACTTAACACAAGAGGAAATAGAATGGGTAAGGGCAACAGAGGGTTTAGATGCCCCGGTGTATATTCAATACCTGGGCTGGCTGGAGCACGTTTTACGCCTGGATTTAGGTAAGTCACTGATAACCTATGAAGATGTTTTGGGAGAAATACTGACCAGAATCCCGGCAACCCTGGTATTAGCAATCTCAAGTTTAATTTTATCTCTGTTGATAGCGTTACCTGCTGGAATAATCAGTGCGATCAGGAAAAATACGATTGTTGACAATGCGTGCATGACAGGCGCATTACTTGGAGTGTCCATGCCCAACTTCTGGCTTGGATTGCTTTTGATCTGGTTATTTGCTCTATCTCTCGGATTGCTTCCGAGTTTTGGCTACGGCAGCATCAAACATCTTATTCTTCCTACGATAACCTTAGGCCCATCAATGTCTGCCATCACAACTCGCCCCACACGTTCGAGCATGCTGGACGTGCTAAACCAGGATTACATAGTAACTGCAAAAGCAAAGGGGTTAGACGAGAGAACAATATTGTTGAAGCATGCGTTGAAAAATGCCATGCTACCGGTAATTACTTTTGTGGGGTTGCAGTTGGGCTTTTTACTCGGAGGGGCCGTTATTGTTGAGACAATATTCGCATGGCCCGGAATTGGAAGATTGTTAGTGGACTCCATATATGCCAGGGATTTTGCGTTGATTCAAGGATGTGTCTTATTTATTGCCGTTATTTTCGCATTAGCCAACCTGGCTGTAGATGTCCTCTATGCTTACTTAGACCCGAGAATAAGGTACGAGAAAAAATGAACGAAACGTGGATAGCACTTAAGGAACTCGGAGAAAACAGGATGGCAGCAGTAGGGATAGTAATCATCGTCTTTTTAGTATTTGTTGCGTTTTTCGCACCTTTCTTTTCACCACACGACCCCTTAGAGCAAAATCTGGAAAAAAGACTGCTTGCTTCCAATGGCGAATACCCTTTTGGCACGGACGAACTGGGAAGATGTATATTCTCGAGGGTTATGTATGGGACGAGAATTTCCCTGGAAATTGGTGTTGTAGTTGTAGGAATAACCGCCTTAATTGGCACAATCCTGGGAGTCATATCTGGCTACTACGGTGGAATAGTGGATGAAATTATAATGAGGGCGGTGGATGTAGTGCTTGCTTTTCCGGGCATAATTCTTGCTTTGGTGATTGCAGGACTTTTAGGACCCGGGCTTTTCAATGTGATACTTGCCCTTGCCGTGACGCATTGGCCTGCATACACAAGACTTGTGAGGGGGATGACACTCTCCGTAAAGGAAAAAGAATTTGTCGAAGCAGCAAGAGCGTTAAGAGCCTCAAACTTCTATATTATGCGTCGTCATATCCTGCCAAACTGCATAAATCCCGTTATTGTGCTTGCAACCCTTGGTATTGCCCATACGATAATTTTTGCGGCTGCTCTCAGTTTCTTAGGCTTAGGAATTCAACCTCCAACACCTGAGTGGGGGTCAATGCTTAAAGCAGGCATCCCTTATCTTCGTACCGCACCTTTTTTAACCTTTTTCCCGGGCATCATGATAATGATCACCGTGCTTGCTTTTAATTTCTTGGGTGATGGGTTAAGGGATACGTTAGATCCAAGGGCAAAAGAAATGATAATGATGAAGAAATGACTTTATTGAGAATAGAAGACCTGCGGGTTTATTTTAATGCGAGGGGAAGAATTGTAAAAGCAAACGATGGCGTTGATTTAGAGATAGAGGAAACTGAAATTCTGGGCTTAATAGGAGAAACTGGTTGTGGGAAATCAATACTTGGAAGGGCGATAATGGGATTGCTTTCAGAAAATGTGGAAATTGGAGGTAGAATTATTTACAAAGGAGAAAATTTATTGGAGCTTTGTGAAGCCAGAATGAGACAAATTAGAGGTAAAGAGATTGGAATGATGCTCCAGAATCCTTCCACCTCATTGAATCCCGTGTTAACTGTTGGAGAGCAGATAGCTGAGGTTTACAGATATCACGAAGGCGTTGGAAAGGAAGAAGCGAAAAAGAAAGCGGCGGATATGCTCAAATTGGTTGGAATGGACCCGAAAAGGATGGATGAATATCCACATCAATTTAGCGGTGGAATGAAGCAGAGGGTTATGATTGCCATCGGGTTAGCACTAAATCCCAGAATTTTAATAGCAGATGAACCAACTACGGGCCTGGACTCTTCGATGAAAAAACAGATTTTAGATTTGATGTCGGGATTAATCAAAAGCAGAGACGTGAGTATGCTGCTAATAACCCATGACCTGGAAGTGGCGAAAGGAGTGTGTAACAGAATTGCGGTAATGTATGCAGGCGAACTGCTGGAGATTGCCCCTGCTGAGAAACTTTTATCTGAACCCAAGCACCCGTACACGCAAGATCTGCTGGACTCACTTCCTCGCATGGGCTTAAATCCAATACCAGGAGAAAGCCCGAGTCTCAGCTCACCTCCAGCGGGGTGTAGATTCCATCCGCGATGCAGATGTAGGAGTGATAAGTGTTCTGAAAAACATCCTGACATGATAGGGATAGAGGCAGAAACTTATGTAAGGTGTTTTCTGTACAAAAATGACAAAAGTAAAGGTTGAGGTTGAGAACCTGAAGAAATATTTTTATTCGGGAATTTTCAGGAAGAAGGTGATAAAGGCAGTTGATGGTGTGAGTTTTGAGATAAAGGAAGGCAAAACTTTGGGATTGGTTGGGGAGAGTGGATGCGGAAAAACAACAGTTGGGAGGACAATCTTAAGGCTTATAGAGCCTACGGAGGGAAAAATGCTCTTTGACGGTGAAGACATTACGAGCCTGAATGGCAGCAAACTAAAAAAATTGGGAAGGGAAATGCAGATAATATTCCAGAATCCAGAAGCATCTCTGAACCCGAGGATGAAAATCTATGACAGTATTGCTGAGCCCTTAAGGATTCATAAAATCTGTAACAAAAATGAAGAAAAAGAGGTGATTTTTGAGTTAATTGAAACTGTCAATTTAAATGAGGAACTTCTGTTCAGGTATCCACATGAGTTAAGTGGAGGGCAAATTCAGAGAGTTGCGATAGCAAGAATTTTGAGTTTGAATCCGAAATTTATTGTGGCAGATGAGCCCACTTCTATGCTGGATGTTTCAGTCCAGGCACAAATACTGAATTTGCTGAAGGATTTGCAGAAAAAATATGCGATAAGTTACCTGTTCATTTCGCACGACCTGGAAGTGGTAGAGTGGATGAGCGATGAAATAGCAATAATGCGTAAAGGGAAGATTGTGGAGTGGAAATGAGTTAGAAATGATTTCGGATGCGGGGTATTATCTTGACATTGTCAGATTAACCGCGGAGTTCACGGAGAACGCAGAGGAGGTAGGTTTGAGGTTTAGGTTTTAGGGTTGCTAATACCTGACAACTAACCCCTAACCCCTTATTTTCTCTGCGAACTCAGCGTTCTCTGCGGTAAATTTGAAATGTGACAAAGTCAAGTTATATTATCCGCATTTTAATAACCCCGAATCAACACATCCCTAACCACCTTCTCCATCACCTCTACCGGTGGCTCCATTTTTGTCCATATCCTGAACGAAGCGGCGCCTTGATAGACGAGCATCTTCACACCATCCACTATCTTTTTTACGCCCGCCCTCTTCGCCTCTCGCAATAACTTCGTGTCCACCGGATTATACACAATATCGAATACAACGAGGTCCGGGTGCATCATATCAGCATTAACTAAAGTAGCATCTTCGTGCGGATGCATACCCACGGCAGTTGCATTTATCAATATATCCGAATCTTTGACGTGCTCTTTAAGCTCGGCATCCAAGCCAATAGAATTCGCATTACGGAGATTAGAAGCCAACTGAGCGGCTCTTTCTTTCGTCCGGTTTGCTATTGTCACCCTTGCACCTTCGGCATCGAGATAAAAGGAAATAGCCTTTGCAGCACCGCCAGCACCGAGAATTAACACATTTTTGCCTTTTAGTTCGCCCACGGTCTCTTTCAATACCCTCAGCGAGCCGAGTCCATCGGTATTATAGCCAACGGGCGTGCCACTGCTGAAGTCAATGGTATTTATTGCACCTATTTTCTTTGCCACTACTTCTGCATCCACGAAAGAGAGCGCCTTCTCCTTCAGCGGTATGGTAACGTTAAGACCTGCGATGCCGAGACTTTTCGCTCCTTTTATCGCATCTCCAAGTTCGCCTTTTGAGACTCTAAACGCAAGATAAACGGCATCCAGTCCGAGTTTCTCAAAAGCGGCGTTATGCATAACCGGGGAAAGGCTGTGCTCTATCGGGTCGCCGATAATGCCGTATATTTTTTTCATGTTACGTTGTCTCTTCCTTTTCTGTTGGATTCATACTACCTCCTTTTTGAAATGATTCCGCACAGCTATTGACACACCCGGAAACGCCAATTTTATTCTCTGCGCAGAGGTCAACTTTAATGCTTTGGCATTGTATTTCTCCGCGACATCTGCTATTCTTCTAAGTGTGGAAGGCTCGCAAATTCCTCCCGCTATATGCGGCGCAATAGCATACGTTTCATAATCCCGCTGGACAATTGCACCTTTATCCAACAGGTCCTTCTTCTTTTCTTCACCCATTTTTATCCGACTGCTCCTTATGCTTGTTCACAATTTCATCTGCTAACCTATCCAAAGCTTTGAAATCCGCTTCGCTCGGGACTCCTTTAATTACAACCGGATCCAGTAATTCCACCTTTAAGTTTGGCATCATTCCCGAAAGTTGTTCCACCATCCTGCTGCCCCAACCGTAAGACCCGATGATAGATGCAAATCTTAGTTTTGGTCTCAATGCGTTTGCGAGACAAGCCGCGTAAACAACTTTCGGATGCGGACCGACCAGAACGGTGGGTGACCCAATCACAACAGTAGCAGCATCTACCAAAGCCATCGCCAATTTCCCAATATCTATTCCTGACAGATTAAACTTCTTTACTGTTATTCCCCGTTCAATCAAAGCCTCTGCGAAGTAGTCTATCATTTTCTTCGTGCTGCCGTGCATTGAGATATAAGGTATGACTACCTCATTCTTCACATCATCAGAAGTCCAATCCCTGTAAGCATTGAGAATGATGTCTGGCGTATTATAATTATAGACCGGACCATGACTCGGTGCTATCATATCTATCTCCAAATCACTTATCCGCGCTAAGTTCTTCCTGATAGTTATTCTGAAAGGCATCATAATCTCCGCATAGTATCGCTTGGCTGCCTCATAGACGGTTGCCTCATCGGTCACAAACAAATCGCTGGTTGCGAGATGCGAGCCGAGAAAATCGCATGTAAAAAGTATCTTGTCTTCTCTTAGATATGTCAGCATCGTCTCTGGCCAGTGAACCCACGGTGCATGGATGAACTCCAGCGTTTTGTCGCCCAATGACAAAGTCTCCCCGTCAGCCACTGTTATGAACTTATCCTCGGGTATTAAAAGCAAATCCATAAGCAAATCCTTACATTTCGGTGTGCAGACCACCTTAGCGCTGGGATATAAGTCGAGTATTTTTGGTAATGCCCCCGAATGGTCCTGCTCGGCGTGATTGGCAATGACATAATCTATATCTCCAGTTCCAAGTTTTTCGAGATTTTTTACCAGCACATCCGTCATGGTTGGGTCCACCGTGTCTATCAACGCTGTTTTTTCGATACCTTTCACCAAGTAGGCGTTATAGCTTGTCCCATCGGGCAACGGGATGAGTTCATCAAATAACCTCCTGTCCCAGTCAATTGCTCCCACTGCGTAAATGTTCGGTTTTAGTTCTCTTCTAAGACTCATTTAATCCTCCTTCTCAAACGCTTCTTTGCCCACACCACAGGCTGGACATACCCAATCATCAGGCAAATCTTCAAATGCCGTTCCGCTGTCTTCTTCGTCGTAAATATATCCACAGACGGAACATATCCATTTTGCCATTTTTCATCTACCTCCTTTTTATTAGGAATACCTTCCTTCTCATATTTCAAATTTCTCGCAGAGAACGCGGAGTCCACAGATTAAAAAAAACTCTGCGCGCTCCGTGAACTCTGCGGTTAACCTGACAATGTCAGGTTATCTTCGCCGCAATCTTCTTCCCGAATTCTTTGCACTCTTTTTCACCTGTAAGTACTTCCGTGCCTTTCATCTTCAATCCTGGTTCTATCACGTCCATCTCGAAGATGTGTTTCATCGTATCGCTCATCATCTCAATAGATTCACCACTCCATCCATAAGCCCCAAATGCTGCTCCTACCTTACCTTTCAGACCCGCGTTCTTCATTGCGAAAAGGAACGTCTTCACCGTGGTGATCATATCGT
>WJOV01000126.1 GCA_009618475.1 Methanosarcinales archaeon
ATGAAGCGACTTCAACTATACCTTTTTTATTTATTCCCACCCTTATTGGTACTCTGAATCCATGTTTAAGAGAAAAAACCTTTGAAAGCGCACTTTTATTCCCGTATTTCACCTCGAAATTCACGAATATCCGGTTTGGTGCGAGGTCTTCCAGCGTTATTATCACGTGCTCTGAGCCATTTACGATGAAATAGCCACCGGGGTCGAGAGGGTCTTCGCCTGCTCTTATCAATTCTTTCCCTGAAAGCCCGTAAAGGTTACATCTCTCTGATTTTACCATGATTGGGAGCTCACCGATTTCCACTTCTCTCTCCTCCCCTTCCCCTTCTATTTCGCCGTTTTCGTATTTCTTCACCAACTGCATTCCCAAATATACGGAAGCGGAGTAGTTTAAATTCCGTAATCTCGCCTGTGACGGGAAAATTGATTCATAAGAGCCATCTGCTTCCCTTGCCTTCGGTCTGCCCACGCGCATTTTACCAAACTTCACTCCCAGTTTATGCTTCTCCTTTTCGTCTTCGCCACCACGAGTGATAGAAGTTTCTATATACGGTTGCTCCTCCACTATTTTTTGCATGCCTTCGCTGAGGAAGTAATTAAAGGAGTCAAGCTGATGCTGTGCTATTTTTTCCCTTTTTAAATACGCTTTTGAAAGAACACCCCGGTCTAACATATTACACACACTCCTTTTATTCTATAACCAGCCGGTAAGATATAAATTTCCCCGCTGTTCTGCTCCTCCTTTTTATCTTTACGACATCCCCCATCACCGCTTTTATCTCCTTTATGACAGGGTCGGAGGATTTGATCTTAGGCAGTTGTTCCTTTTTTATTTTATACTTTTCCAAAAGCTCCTTTACTTCTCCCCCTTCCATTATCTCGTGCCTGGGCACTAACCCATGTTCGTGTATGGAAACTTTTCCCTTCTTCATTTTCCTTGATTTTGGCTTTGGCTTCGACTTTAATAACGAGCTCGACGGGATTTGAACCCGCGACCGACGGGTTAAAAGCCCGCTGCTCTACCTTTCTGAGCTACGAGCCCTTTTTAAGAGTTGTTTCTTTAGCATCTCAAGGGCAGCATCCGCCGCCTCACGCTTGTTCTCTTCCCTATCCCCATGTAAGATATGTTTCTCATGATAGACGTAATCTTTTGTTGCCAGTGCTATATAAACTAATCCAACCGGTTTGTCAGGCGTTCCCCCGGTGGGCCCTGCAATGCACGTAGTTGCAACGCCGACATCGGTATCCAGCAGCTTCCTCACGCCTTTCGCCATCTCAACTGCGCATTCCGCGCTCACCGCACCTTTTTCTTCCAATATTCCCCTCGCCACGTGCAATATTTCTTCCTTTACTTCATTGGCATAAGCGATTACGCCGCCTTTATAATAGTCCGAGCTGCCGGATACGTTTGTTATCCGGTGGGATACCTGTCCACCGGTGCAAGATTCAGCTGTGGATATACTGAGTCCCCTTTCTCGTAACTCGTCGCCGATTTCTTCTTCTATCATCTATCTTTTCCCTTTCTTTTCCCCTCTTTTTCCTTTTACGCTACGAGAAGATAAAGTTAAACTTTCATGTTCGAGGCTAGATAATAGAAATCACTTCTCTATACCATACCTCACTTTCACTGCCACTCCGTGCTCGAAGATTTTCATCTCTTCTCCTGATAACATCGCTTTTCCCGTTGCAAGCAGTCCATCCTTTTCATCCATCACCATAACTTCATCGTAAGCGCGTATCTCCGGGTCGGCGTCTATTACATGTTTACAGAATGCGGTTCCCCCTTTTCTTATAAATTCACTGCTCTCTTCATTCATAACGACTCTTATTCTCGGATATTTGAAAACGTGCTGCAACCTCTTTGCTCCTTCTATGCTTAACGTTAGCAATCCGTCAAAACTCCTCAGCGTGGCTATTCTCTTTCCGTCCTCTTTTACCTGCGCTATTCTTCTTGTCTTCGAGAGGACAAATTCTACGTTATCAGGGAACAGGATTTTACCTGCACCGGCACCGAATTGATAATCTGCTACGATCCTCGCCTTTTTGAGCTCTTTTTTTGTGTTCTCTTCCACCATCCTTCTTTCTCAGGTTTATCCGCTAACTTCTTCGCAAGTTCGGTAACTCGAGCTTCAAGCTCTGATATTTTCTCCATGACCGGCGTCCTTGTCTCAATGGAACCAAGCCTCGTATCTACCGCATCAAATCGGGAAATCGCTTCATTCCGCAGACTATCAACCTTGGTATCCAATGCCGCAACTTTGTTATCCGTCACCTCGAATTTTGCCATCACCTCATTCCTCAGGCTGCCAATCTCCGTTTTTACTTCGGTTCTGAGGCTTGTAATTTCCGTTTTTGTCTCGCTCCCCAGGTCTTTTCCACGGAATCTATACGACTATGCAGCGCTTTTATCGCACCTACAATTTCATTTAGTTTCGGTAGTAGCAGTCGCTCAATCCATGTGGGTATTTTTTCCATGAAACTGTATAATTCATTATTAATATTTAAAGCTTTCCTTCTAATTAAGAAAGTTTTTAATGAAGAGAAGGAGAAAAAGGATAGAAGACATCGCATTGCAGCGGATAGAGAGGCTGTTCGAGCTGGCAGAGGTAGAAGCGAGGAAAACGGATGCGAAGGAAAGAAGCAGGAGCGATAGGTATGTGCAGCTTGCTCGTGAGATCGGGATGCGGTATCGGGTGCGAATACCCTCGCATTTAAAGATGCGGTTTTGTAACAGTTGCTATGCTTTCTTAATACCCGGGGAAAACGCACGAGTTCGTCTCAGGAGCGATTATATTACGACAACCTGTTTGAGATGTGGGAAGCAAATGAGACGACCTTATAAAGCACCTCGTGCTCCTTCGCCGAGAAAAATACAAATCGCAAGCACCGAATCGCAAACAAATCCCAAATTAAACCCTTTCAGGGTTTGTGGGGACGTGGGCAGAGCCCACGAAATTTCAAAATTCAAACCCCAGAGAAGCTTTTTAAAGGAATTTTTCCTTTTCCGGTTTTGGACATTGGGATTTTGATATTTGATATTTGATATTATTTGGATTTTGGTGCTTTGAGCTTTGAGCTTTGAGCTTATGATTTTTGGGAAGGGACAATCACTTCACCACTTCCTTCATTATCTCAAAAGCCCGCTTCAAATTCTCAAAGCTCGTAGCATACGATATTCTCACGTAATTCTTGCCGCGGCTTCCAAAGGCAGACCCGGGCGTGACTATTATCTTCCTCTTCCTCAGCGTCTCCACAAATTCTTTCTCATCCTTCACTCGTGGAAAAATATAAAAAGCTCCTTTTGGAACGCTGAATTCCATACCCGTATCGCGAAGAGCATCAACAGCGAAGTCTCGCCTCCTTTTAAATTCGCTTCTCATCTCAGCCACGCAGTCTTGAGGCCCTGTAATAGCAGCCAATGCCGCTTTCTGCGAAATAGACGATGCACACGCCTGTATATACTGATGTATCTTCAGCATTTGCTCCACGTATTCCTCACGGGCTGCAAGATAGCCCAATCTGAACCCGGTCATTGCGTATGTCTTTGAGACCGCATTTACCGTGATTACCTCGTCAGAGAACCTCGCAGGGCTTACGTGCTTCAAGCCATCGTAGATAAGATGCTCGTAAACTTCATCTGAAATGACGGTTACGTGATGCTCGTTGGCAACGTCAACAATCGCTTTTATGTTCTCCCCGCTTTCCACTGCACCCGTGGGATTGGCAGGAGAATTTATTATGAGTGCTTTTGTTTTGTCCGTAATTTTTTCCTTCACCGCTTCTACTGACATCGTGAAGTCTTCGCTTAGCGGAACCCCTACTGCCTTTCCCTCTGCCAGTTTCGTTAGGGCAGAGAAGGAAACGAAGCCAGGGTCGGGCATCAGCACCTCATCTCCCTTTTCCACTACCGAAAGAATAGCGATATGCAATGCTTCACTCGCTCCTGACGTGACTATTATCTCCTCAGGGCTCGCCACAAAATCGTTATCTCTTTTGAACTTAGCGCTTATCGCCTCTCTCAATTCCTCTATCCCTTTATTGGAGGTGTAAGAGGTGAAGCCGGAATCAATCGCCTGCATAGCGGCACTTTTTATGTGTTCCGGGGTATCAAAGTCCGGTTCACCGAGTCCGAGGTTGAAGAACTCGCCTGAAGAAGCTTCAAACGCCTTTCTTATGCCCGAAATCTCTATGGTTCCAATGCGAGCTGCAAATTTTTTTCTCATTTAACAAATATTTTTAGATGGAAGAAGTATTTATAGCGATATATGATATATATCTAAACGAATTATGATGATGAAAATCAGTAAACTAAGGATTAAAAATCGTTTGATAGATGTTAAAAACATTTGAATACCTCTCGGACTATTGTCAGGAGCACAAGGTAATATCAGAAGGCGAACTCGCTTTGAAGATAAGAGAGTGCGTAAATTCGCTCGACGATGCAGAAAGAGAAGAGTTGGAAAGGAAATTAGGTGGAAATTTAGAAGAGTTGATATTCAAAAGCATAACGAGCGAAGATAAAATTTCTGTTTTTTCTCCTGACATGCGCACCCGGATAAATTACCAGGGTGAGATATTTTACTGTCTGCCCGCGCATAGATACATGAGTGATGAGCTGGAGGAAGCTTTTTTGCGATGGGCAAAGATAAGAAGCCCGTTAAGTGCGCTGAAGAGTGTGGTGAAGGAGTTCATGGCACAGAGTGGGTATCAGATTAAAAACAAGAATGAGAAACGTGAAAATGAGCAGCTCGATATGGTGGCGGTGAAAAACAAAAACAAAAACAGAAGCATACACATCTTCATTTTCCCTTCGATAAAGTTCGTTCCTCATTTCGTAGAAGAAGCATTGTTAGAGAACTCGGAAGCAAGGGAGGAAAAAGTAATCATTGTTCCGACAGAGAAGACCCCGGCTCCTTTTATCTCTTTCGTCCGCGAGCAGAACATTGGTGACGCAATGGTCTGGGTTGCAGACGTGGAGAAGAAAACAATAGACCCTTTCATAGGTAATCCCGAAGATGAAGCCATAGAGAATAATTTTGCCAATCCGGAACAGGCGAGGAGAGCGGTAAGCGTATGGATGAGGAAAATGCACTTCCTTGAGTTGTGATTCTCCGCCCATCGCGGTATCACGCTCAGAACAAAGGCGCTATTGTTTCGTTTGTATCCATCAACGCCTTATATTCACGCTCTTTCTCGCTTGATACTTCTTTTATTTTCTCCTGTGCTTCCGCACCTATTTCTTGTAGCTCTTTTATCCTTGGAACATCCGATACGCCTGAAAACAGAACAACCGTCGCTACATGCTGCCCCTTTACGAATGGAAAATCACCGCCCCTTACTTCCGTTCCTCTTATCATCTCCTCGATTCGCACCTTTGACTTCTCTATACCTTTTCTGCTTAACTCATTAGGTGGTCCCGCTGCGATTATCAATGCTCTTTCCGCAGTTGAGACGTCACATGGAATCGTTAATCTGCCCGCTATTGCTCTCCTTACCAGAGAAGTAACCCTTGTAACTGTATCCATCCTCTCCAGCGTCCCTCTCTTACTAAAGAACCTCTTTAAAAATCCCTCGCTCTCTATTTCTTCCGCAGCATAGCCAAGCGTTGATATTCCACCTCCTTTAAGCGTGTTAATCACCTCTGCCGCATCTACCACCATCTGCCCCACTTCGTTCGCTTCCCCCGCGCCAAACAAAATCCCGAACCGCCTCACTATCTCTTCGTTTATATCCACAAACGCCTCCTTTACGCTCTCGCCACCCTTCTTCCACGCATCGTTATCGAAAAGGAACAGATTATCCACTTCGTTCACGAAAGTCATCAGACTCCTTGCGGCATTTAAAGAATATAAACTCCCTTCGTCCTTCGCTGGCAAAACCCCAAGTCCATAAACCGGCTCCTCGTATAGCTTCTTCAGCCTTCTTGCCAATACTGGCGCACCTCCGGAACCCGTTCCACCGCCCAGACCCGCTATTATCAAGAAGGCATCAATCTGGTGTGTCCCCCGCTTGTCTATTGCGCTCTGTATCGTATAAATTTCATCAGTGGCAACCTCCGCCCCAAATTCGTTATCTGCTCCTATCCCATGCCCTTTCACCATTGACTCCCCTACAAGCAACTTATCTTCCATTGGTATGTTCCGTATCCCGATCAAATCCAATCTCGCGGTATTAATAGCCAATGCACGAACCACGAAATTCTGCCCCGTTCGGTTAGCAAACTCTACGAATGAATCCGCTACTCTTCCCCCGGCTTGCCCATATCCTATCACAAATATCCTCATTTTTTCTCACCTTTTTCACTATTTACTATTATTATTGCCAATGCCCTATATAAAATAATAGGTAGTTTGAAAAAATTATTTCGTATATTTTTATTTTTTTAACAATATAATGGGTTTCGTGGGACGCCAACCTGTGTTTTCACTGCCCAAACCTTCTCTCTCGCCACTGAAAATCTCGAACCGCCCTCAGGAGGTCTATTTTCCTGAATTTCGTCCAATTGACGTCCGTAAAATAAAATTCACTGTACACAGATTGCCATATCAGGAAATCCGTTAAACGCGTTGCACCAGACCTGATGACGAGGTCGGGCTCTGATTTGAAAATCAACTCGGATTCTATCAGCTTCTCGTCTATCTCTTCGGGCTCTATTTCTCCGGTCTTCACCCGCTTTACAATCTCTTTTATCGCCTTCGTTAGCTCGCTTCTACCACCCAACCCTATTGAAACATTTATCTTCCTCTCGTTATCGTTCGTGTCCTCGTTATCTGCACCTTTTATGATTTTTGCAGCCGGTTCCGGCGTGTCCGCGTATATTGCAATGGACGCTTTTTCTTTACTCAACGCCTTTGTTATATGTTCCATGAGGTGAGCGTGA
>WJOV01000042.1 GCA_009618475.1 Methanosarcinales archaeon
AAAACGAAGTTTTTGGATGTATATTATCGGATTGGAACCACCCATGGCTTAGCCATAGCTAACAATTGATTTGCACCCGAAGGGTGCTTTCTTGTTGGGTTTATTATTTTTACCTTCACTGCCTTCTAACTCATCCAGCCACCCGGCGGTTTTATTTATCTTCCTCTTAAAGAATTTCCCGATATTCGCAGGGTCTTTTGCCTGGTGGTATTTGAAATAGATATAATTATCCATAATCCCCACAATCTCTATCTTGCCAGCCTGATGTGACATGATATACTTGAACCGTTTACTGTGCCCGTTAAGCTTCTTCTTTGCGTTCTCAACGATTTCGTAGCCCTTGAACAAAGGAACTTGAAAATTACTCCTCACTCGCTTTACAGGTCGGCACTGGAAAACATAATAGGGGTTAACACCGATGCGGACAAGTTTATTTTGCAATTCAGCTAAGATTTCAGGATTATCATTCACTCCCTTTAGTAAAACGGTTTGATTGTTCACTATCACATCGGAGCGAAAGAGTGAATCAACAGCGTCAGTGGCTTTCTGCGTAATTTCTCTTGGGTGGTTAAAATGAGTTACCACGTATATTTTTTTATTTTCCCGTGTGTTATTTTCCAGTAAAGTCAATAACTCTTCGTCTTCCAGGATTCTATCGGGAAATGTCACTGGAACTTTAGTTCCAAATCGTATGAAATCTAAATGCGGGATAGTTGAAAGCCGCTCTAAGAATTCTCCAATTACTTTAGTTTGTAAAACAAAGGGGTCGCCACCGCTTATAAGCACATTATTAATCTCTTTATGCTTCTCGACATAATTTGCCGCATCGTTAAATCTACGCACTATCTCTTCATTTGATAGCCCAACCATTCTTTTTCTGAAACAAAATCTACAATAAGCAGCGCATCTATTTGTTGCTAAAATCAGGGCTGTTTGCGCATACTTGTGCTGCAGACCGGACATTTTTGTATTTTCACGCTCACCACTTGTATCGTATGAACCTAACGTATCTAACTCTCCCTCAGAAGGAATTGCCATCCTTCTAATAGGGTCGTCAGGGTCATTTCTATCAATTAGAGACAGATAATATCGCGTAATACGCATAGGGTGCCTCTCTATAATTTCTCGTAATTGCTTCTCCGCTTCAGGAGTTAATTCTATATATTCCCTCAACTGCTCAATAGTGCATATACATTCTTCAAGGTCATCTTCCCATGTCATACTATACACTTGACTTTCGGAATTATATAAATTGAGGAAAAAATTAACAGCACCATTTTCCCCCTCACCGTCTTTCAATTTTCCATAGGCGACATTTCAGGTATTCTGTGAAATGCTGTATAAAAGAGCTAATGTAACTTTGTACTGACTAACTTCTTATACCGCATCAGATCCAATACATCAAACATCGCCTTCTGCTCCTCATTCATGTCATTAAGGAGACATAACCTCTTATCCACATCATAAAATTTGATAACGGAGAGTTGAACATCAGAAAGCTCCTCTATCATCCTTTCAAGGCTCAATTTAATGCCAGCCCTCTGTAATTTGCGTTTCAGGAGCAGTAATAGCATCAATGCGAGAACACAACAAAAAACATGCACCCTTATCTTCTGGTCCGTCCAGTGGTACACGGGCTCTAGGCTGATCATTATTGGGCTCTTCATCCTTTTGAAGTCATCTTCTATCTTAGCTTTACCCCGATAAAACCTTATTATCTGCGTGGTACTCCATTCGTGATTATTCGTGAAAAGAATCGTTTTTCCAAACGATTTAAGCTTCTCGTTGTAGACGGTTTTGTTCATCGCGTAATCAAGCGTTATGTTACCCTCTTCTTCGCCGACCACAACATTGAAAAGCCCATCAGGAGCTTTTGCCTGTATCTTTTCCGCTTTCTTCTCAATCGCCGACTTTGTTCTGTATCTTCGCCGTCCTATCTTCGATTCGAGCTCCTCAAACTCCTTTTTCCTCTTGTCAATACTCTTTATGAAGGTTTTCAGGTTCCTATTATAAAGTTTCTGCTCGTAAGTCACAACAACTGTCCTTTCCGCACCCAAAGCTTCTTCTCGCGTGCGATAAGCGTATATATCATCCTTTTTCTTATCTTCTTCTCCATTTTCCATTGGAACCAACTGGAATTTCTCCAGCGGTATTTCCAGAAAATGCTTGTAGTCATAGGGCTTGAGCGATCCAACGAAATAATAAGGGGTGTCGTCAAGCAGTTTCATGCTAGCTTTGGAGTTATTTCCTTTGTCAAAGACTATCGTGACTTTATCTACGTTTTTGGAGAACATTACTAACCTGTCTGCGAGTTTACTGATGATTTCAGGGAATTTTTTTGCGTCATGCCTGTTCCCTTCGTAGGTCTGGTGCATAAGCGGGATTCCACCATCTTTTGTAACAAGCAGAGCGAGATTAATCTGATTCAAATCGAAGCGTTTAGCCTTGCTTTTACCCCTTTTTGGTAGTTCATTGCCCTCGTGTTCCTGGATAAAGGTGTAGAAATTGGTAATATCATACAACAGGCACTCAGTATTGAGGTCGTATAGCTCTATAATCCTATAACTGAGTTCTTTTTCAATCTGTTCAATCGCTTCCTCGCTCAGATATTCCATGTGTTCCCAAAAAACCTGGCTCGTGAGTTTTTCCGGCGGAATCCTCAAAATGAAAGGGAGAATGGTTCTTTCATACCACCTTCTTATTCCTCTTTTGCTTCTCGGATATAACGCCCTATTCACGGTAATAATGTGAAGATATTCCCCGACAGAGAAGCCCTGCTCCCTTTTCTTTGTGTGCCTGTTGATTGTTTCGATTAGCCTAATCTCCTCTGTTATTTGATGTATTGCCAGCGGCGCCGCAAATTTGTATCTGCGGTGGTATTCGGTTTCTTCTTTATCCAGACCGATTAGTATTTTGAATAATTTCTCAGCAGAGCCTACGTATTTAACAATGGACGTCTTAGGAACTCCATTCACTCGATGCGTCTCGGCGATGGAAAGATATGTCTTCCCCGCCACCTTCTTCTTGACGAAATGCATAAATTATTTTAGTCATTACATGCTTATAAACTTTCCTATTTTATTGCTTAAAAATGGATAAATTGCAGTTTACGCGAATTCTATTACAACTTATTCAAGCACAATTTTTAGTCAGTACATTTAGGTACGAATGAAATATAAGATATGGCCTCCTGTGGCGTATTTCCGTTAAAAAATGGCGGATAACCCCCTCAAATGGAAAATTATTTAAGTGCTAAATTACTATCTCCGAAAGTCAAGTATACACTATGATATACTCTTTAATTAATATTTACTCTTTTTACTCACCATTCTCACTATAAAGTTATATGCACGAAACTTTAAGTAACTGTGTGCATAAAATTAAAGATGGGCCGGTAGCTCAGAAAGGCAGAGCAGCAGGCTCTTAACCTGCCCGTCGGGGGTTCAAATCCCTCCCGGCTCGTTGATTGAAAAATGAAACAGGACTATTACGATGTAATCATAGTAGGAGCAGGACCTGCGGGGCTATTTGCTGCGAATGAATTAAAAGACAAGTGGATAGGACACGAAGGTCGGAAGGTCCTGGTGATAGAGAAGGGCAAGGACGTAGAGGAGCGGCATTGCCAGATGGAAGAGTTTGGGAATTGCGTTCAATGCAATGAATGTAATATAATGTGTGGAGTGGGCGGTGCAGGGACGTTTTCCGATGGCACGTTAAATCTCAGACCTGACGTAGGTGGTGACCTTGCAGAATTTTGTAATCAGGATACAGCATGGCAGCTTGTGAACGAGGTGGACCGCGTGTTTCTTGAGCATGGCATGTCTGACGAGCTGTATAAAGGCAACGAGGAGGATATAGAAGAGTTGAAGAGGCGAGCAGCTTCGGTTGGTGCCAATTTCATAGAAATAAATCAAAGACACATAGGGTCGGATAAAACGAAAGGAGTGATAAGATCGTTTAAAAACAGTTTGGTGGAGCACGGTATTGAATTTATGCTGAATACCCGCGTTGCTGACATTATCATAGAAGAGGAAGAAAAGAGCGCGGGTGGAAAAGGGACAAGTGTGTGCAGAGGCGTGATAACGGATAAAGGAGCGGAAATAAGGGGTGGATGCATATTGTTAGCGCCTGGAAGAGTAGGTGCTTCATGGGTCGAGAAGATGATAAAAGAGCATGAACTAGAAGCGGAATATGCGGGCATAGACGTTGGCGTAAGGGTAGAGGTGCCTGCGATAACCATGAATCCCGTGACAAAGATAAACCGCGACCCGAAGTTTCATATAAGGACGAAGCGGTATGACGATTTTGCAAGGACGTTCTGCACTAACGAGTGTGGATTTGTGGTTAAGGAAGTGTATGACGATTTTATAGGTGTAAATGGGCATTCAATGAGGAGTAAAAAGTCAGAGAACACTAATTTCGCATTCCTCGTGAAAATTGAGCTTACAAAACCGGTTGAAAATACCACTAAATACGGACGGTCAATAGCAAAGTTGGCGACCACGATAGGCGGAGGAAAGCCGATAATACAGCGAATAGGCGACTTGAGACGGGGGAGAAGGTCATCGTGGGAGGGAATAGAGCGGAATTTAGTGAGAAACACGCTGACGGACGTTACTCCCGGTGATATTTCGATGGCGCTGCCGCACCGAATCACGATGGACATCATAGAAGGATTGGAGAAACTGAATGAGATTATACCCGGTGTTGCTTCGGATTCCACTTTGCTCTACGCGCCGGAGATAAAGTTCTACGCAATGCGGATAACCGTGGATAAGAATATGGAGACCTCGGTGAAGAATCTTTTTGCCGCTGGTGACGGTGCAGGGCTGTCAAGGGACATAGTTAATGCGGCAGCTACGGGCGTGCTTGCGGCGAGAGGCGTGATGAAACATACTTTATGAACTTATCACGGAATCCTTCCGGGTGATTTTTCAAGAACGAAAACTTATCCCGGTATTGCCGCCTTAAAGTTCAGCTCACCAGCAAAAATTTTCTGCATTTTGACTTTTTCCTCGCTAACCTCTTTTAATATCTCGTTAATCCGGTCCACCGTATCTATCGAATAATATCTTTCTCCGCATTGCTTGCAAACCCATGCTGGCACATCTTTTACCACCACCACTTTTCCAGCTACTTTTTTAATTACCTCGGCTTTTTTTACCTCCATTTCTCCACCACAAAGGCTGCACGGTTCCATTTATTCCACCTCCTTTTTTCTAAACCTGTAATCTACCCACTTCGCAGCGTCAGGCTCGTATGTTGTTCATTACTATTCTTATATGTTCTTTACATAAAGCTGCGAGCACATGGATTGGTCTTGAACTAAAAAATATAAGGAAAAAGAAGAAAAATATAATAAAAGCCGATGAAGATAGTATCATTGGGTCTCTTGCTCGTGTTCATAGGAATTCTGGTCATCATCGCAGGGATAGTTAGCATGGCTTATCAAGCCTGGAAGACTGGAACTGGGGGCATGGAAAAGCCCGAAGCAGGCGTGAGAGGCGGTGGCGTCATTATGATAGGTCCGATACCCATTATATTTGGCACTGACGTTTCCGCATTAAAAATCGTGATGATTTTGGCGATTGTGTTGATGGCTATTGTGGTTATTCTCTTTATTCTTCCATTGAGGATGTTGTAGCGATTAAACCGCTGAATCACCATTTCCAAGCCCTAACTAATCCACACTCGATAAATTCGAGGCTATCCACGTTTGCCGTAGATTAGGCTTTCTTCTTAAAATATATAATCCTCAGTCATCAAGTTAATAACTCATTTAACTCATTGGTTATTTCCGTTAGTCGTTTATTCTCTTCGTTGATGGTATCCGAGATTTGTTCCAATTCACCATTAATCTTGCTAAGCACTACCTTTTGCTGATTTAGTTTCGCATTTTTATTCATACACTCCTGAACTTTTGATGGATCTGATGTAGTACCTGCACAGTTACTATTATAATCATCCGATAATGGCTTATAATAATTATATTCTTTAACCCATTCATTATACGTGTCCGAGTATTCTACTTGTAACTCCTTAATTCTATCAATCTGTGCGTTGTATTCCTTCATAAGTTCCAAATATTCCTTAAACGCCCTTGGATTTTTAAAGAAATATCCACGGTAATAATTTTCATCGTATGTGACATACCCTCCAGTTGCCTCCAAAGCTAACCATGTATCTAGTGACACCTCAGCCAAAACCCATGCATGATAGTATTCTGTCCAATCGGCATTGGAATTGTCCACATTTCCTACTGCTATTTCAGCGTTAATTCCTTGGGTTTCAACCATATTCCAGACATCGATTGCCATGTCTGCACAAACAAAAAGATCATATTTGCTATAAGTATGAGTTTTATAATATGCTTCAACAATACCTATTACTATTTCTGTATTCTTTTCTTCTTCTGTTATCATGGGTGTTGGTGTAAGTGTTGGCATTGTCAAGGTAGGTGTAGGAGTTGAGGTTGAGAGTGTAGGTGTAGAGGTTGGTGTTGAAACGGGAGTTTCAACCTCGTAATCAATACACCCACATAATATACTTAGCAAAACAGTCAGTGCTACAATCATAGCCAAAATTTTTCTTTTCATGTTATCACCATGCTTCTTCTCTTGAAGGGTTAGATAGCTCTAAATAGATCCTATTAACCTCTCGCATAGAAAATAATCTCTTTTCATCAACTTCCTTGACAAGGGCATCTGTTATCTTTATTTCATCTTTCTTGTTGTATATACACTATAACCCCACGTTCGCGCTGCATCAATTATTATAACCATCTAACCATATATCTAACTGATACATCCAGACATCTTCACAC
>WJOV01000113.1 GCA_009618475.1 Methanosarcinales archaeon
AAACGCTTGTCACATACGACTTCCTTCATCTCTCCCAATTTCCGCACCACTGGAAAGAACGTTCTTTCTCCAAACTTCAACTCATTCCATGCCACTTTCGTTTCCCTCCTGCATTTAGAATATAACTAAATCACAAACAACGTTTTCGGATAAACTCCAAACTCTCTATCCCGCCCTCTATTGTGTATAACTCCATTACCATTAGCCCTTCATATTCGCAGTCATTAATCCCGTTTAACACCTTCTTCCAATCCTGATTCCCTTTCCCCAGTGGCAAATGCAAATCATCCGCTCCGAAGTTATCGCTCGTATGCAGATGTATTATATCCATATCCTCTGCCTTCGCCTTGATAGTCAAGAATTCATCCAGCGTTTTTGTCGTATTCGCATGCGCCACGTCAAGGCATAACCCCAGATTATCCATATTCACTCCTCGCACTATTTGAATGAGTTCATCGGGATACCTACCCATCAGCATATTCGAAGACGGGAGATTCTCCACCGCTATTCGTAATCCTCGTTCCGCAGCGAATTCTGAAAGCGTGGTTAGACCTTCAATCGCCTTCTGAATCGCCTTCTCCGGCATCTGTATGGACAATGGCGAGAAAACGCCCGGATGCACCACGCATATATCAGCAATGAACTCGTATGTATTCTCTATACACTCTTTTATCTGCCTTATGCTCTCTTCCCATATCCTCTCGTTTACACTCGCTATGTTAATATCAGAAAGCGGTGCGTGTAAGGAAAGAACGAGATTCGTTGTTTCGTATATTTCCTTCACCCGCGCTTTGAATTCCCCTTCCACCTTCTGCATACCTTCGCCCACTATCTCCCAGCCCTGAAAACCTGCATCTTCCAATCTATACATCCATTCCGCAGGGTTGCTGGTTGCATCTACCGAGGAAAAGCTTATTTTCGCTTTCATACACTTTTTCTTTTTACAAAAAAGAAAACCTGTGCTAAAAGAAAAACTTATAGGGAAAGAAAGGTTTGGTAATCTTCCAGGGAACGAATAATTTGGACTATCTCCGTTATCATTTCTTCACTCATCTTGCCTCTAAAATCTATCCTCTTTACTATGTTACTGACTTCTTCGTCTGAGAAGTCGTTCAGTGCTATCTTCGGTAAGTTACTGCTCTTAAAGCCTTCAACGAGCACGAAATCAACACCTGAAGCCGCTATTTCTTCTATCAACTCCTTCAAATTTTTACCACCGCAAATTTTTACCGTCTTTTCCTCCGAAGCTCCTATGACAACTTCAGCTCCGGCGTTAAAAAAACGGTCTGTATCTTTTGCGATGGGCGCATCCAGATCCAACTCATGGGCGTGTTTTATGCATCCTACTTTACCGTATTCCTTCAGATACGCAATCAAATACTGAATAAGAGCTGTTTTCCCTGACTTCTTCTCGCCTATTATGGATATGACTTTCATGCTTTTTCATCCCGGAATTCGCTTAATTAATAAAATAATAAAATCACATCTAATTTATAAAAGCATAATAAAGACAGTCCATTATAGAGGAATACAATGGCAGTAGAAGCGCTTAAGTTAATAAGAGAAAGGGAAGAGGAAGGCAGGAAGTTAATAGAGAAGGGAAAGGAAAGCGCTACGAAAATACTCAAAGATGCGGAGGATGAAGTAACGCGGCTAAAGGAGCAGACACGTGAGGATGAAAAGAGCTTAGCAGTGCAGATTTTAGATAAATATGCAAAGGGAGGAGCGGAGGTAGAGGAAGAGATAATGAAAAATGCGGAGACAGAAGCGGAGAAGCGGAAAGCAAACGCGGAATCAAATCTCGACAGCGCGGTAAACGTGGCGTTAGAAAAGATTTTAGGACTTGTTTAATCTTTTTTCTTTGGTAAAGCTTTCTTTTAAGCCCTTTACAAGGGCTTGCGGGGTCGTGGGGCGGAGCCCCACATAAAGAAAGGTTTGAGGTGATTCGTTTGGGTGCGAAAGAGATAGTGGGGAAGATAAAGGACGAAGCAAACGTAGAATGCGAGAAAATAATGAGCGAAGCGAAAGAGAACGCAAAGAAGAAGGTAGAAGAAGTGAGAAAAGAGATAGAAGTTCAAAAGAAGCGGTTTATTGAGGCTGAGGAGAGAAGAGGCGTTGAGGAGAAGGAGCGAATAGTTAGAGCCGCTCGATTAAATGCGAGAAAGCTTGGATGGGATGCCGAGGAAGAGATGATAGCGAAAGCGTTAGAGGAAGCAATGAACCGACTAAAGGTAGTAAAAACAGAGGGTTTCAAAGGTAACTCGTATTCCGGTATCATGGCTGGTTTGACAAAGGATGCTGCAATGAGTATAATCGCCGGGAGTAGTGCAGGCGATGAACTGGACGTGATAATTAGCGAGGAGGATGCTTCTTTTGTGAAACCGAAGATGCTAAAAAAAATATCCGACGAAATAAACCAGGATAGTGGTGCGAATGTTCGTTTATCGCTATCCGGTGAACGGATAAAGTCGGCAGGAGGCGTCATAGTAAGGGGAAAAGAAGGTAAAGTCGCGGTGAATAATACGGTTGAGCAGCGAATGGCACGGCTTTCCGCCAGTTTAAGAGAAGATATAGTGAAAACTCTTTTTATATCGCTTTCTTTATAAAGATATTAAGAAAAGGTTTAAAAATGATTGCGGTAATTGGCGACCCGGTGACTGCTATGGGGTTCCGGCTTGCAGGCGTAAAAGAAGTGTATGAATGTTCCGATGGGGGAGAAGACGTTGCCCGTGTGTTAGATAAATTGGCAAAGGAGGAGGTTGCCATCATAATAATAAACGAGCGACTTGCAGCCGAGGCTAAGAACAGAGATAAGATAAGGGAGATAAACGCGAAGAAACGCAGCGTAATACCCATTATCGTTGAAGTCCCGGACAAGAAAGGACCGATGGTAAAAGAGATTGACGAAATAGGACGGCTGATAAAACGTGCCGTGGGTGTTGCAGTGAAGTGAAAATTGAAACTATGGACTATCGGGACGAGTAAAAGGAGCATAGAGGAGTTCTTGAGTTTGCTTGAGGTATACCGGGTAGAAGCAATCGTAGATGTAAGACGATTCCCCAGGTCCAAGCACAGGCACTTCAAGCAAGAGAATTTAGAAGCGAGTTTGAATCGCAGCGGCATAGACTATCATCACGTTACAGAACTCGGCGGTTACCGGAAAGGAGGCTACAAGAAGTATATGGAGACCGAAGAATTTGAGCAGGGTTTGCTTTACGTTGAAAACCTCGCATCTTCAAACAGAGTGGCAATCATGTGCGCAGAACTTCTGTTCTCCCAGTGTCATCGCAGATTTATAGCAGATGCGCTTAAACGACGTGGGCATGTCGTAATACACATAATAGACGAGAAAAGGAGTTGTGAGCACAAAGGCAGAACCGATAAGCAGAAGGGCAAGACTCTGGAGGCGTTTTTGCACTGAGAGTTGAAAATTCTAAAATGTCCCTAAGATATGCTTTATACTCCCGAGGCATATTTCACACTCCCTAAAATATACGGTTTTAAATCGGACTTTATAGCCTCAATGACCACAAGATCAACTTTACGTTTGAATAACCCCTCTAAGAAGAATTTGAGGTCCATGTAATTATCAAATGTCTTTTTGCCCTTTTCAAATTCCACTAAGATATCTATATCACTTTCTGATTTTTGTTCGTTTCTAACATAAGATCCAAACACGCCTATTCTCTTTACGCCGTATTTCTTTATCTTTTCTATATTTTCTTCGGTTTTTCCCGCGATCTCTTTAAAGGTTAACATGCTCCATACCTCCATCTTACAGAGAGCTCAAACAAACAAACTATCTAACGGGCTTTTTATCTCCCATATATCTTTATGAAATAGGAGATATAAATAAAGCTTGTTAATCAATTATCAATCACCGGAATCAATCTCTTTTCAGGTTGAAATATGCACGAGTTTGAAATACTGCATAAGGACTTAATGGGAAGAATAGGGAAGCTTCGAACGGCGCATGGACACGTGGAGACGCCGACGATAATGCCTGTAATAAACCCAAATCTCTGCTCAATCAAGGCTGGAGAAATGAAGAAGTATGGCGCTGAGATGCTCATTACAAATGCGTATATAATCTACAGGAAAGAGGATTTGCGAGAAGAAGCCATTAAGAAAGGCATTCATTCGCTTTTGGACTGTGAAATGCCGATAATGACTGATTCGGGTTCTTACCAACTCTCGGAGTATAAAGATGTGGAGGTGAGTAATAGCGAAATATTGAAATTTCAGCAGCTTATAGACTCTGACGTATGTGTGCCTCTGGACATACCAACAGCGCCATACGAGAAGCGAGAAAGAGCAAAGAATGACTTAGAGGAGACATTGAAAAGGATGCGGGAAGCGAGGAGTATAATTCAAAATAAAATGCTTGCTGGGGTTGTGCAAGGCTCCACTTTTTTGGATTTGCGGGGAGAGAGCGCAAAGCGTGCTGCGGAAATTGGGTTTGACGTGTATGCAATAGGGGGCGTGGTGCCATTGCTGGAATCCTACAAATTCGATAAACTGGCGGATATAATCGTGACTTCGAAGATGAATTTACCGTTGAACGCACCCGTTCATCTCTTCGGCGCAGGACACCCCATGCTTTTCCCATTAGCCGTTGCTCTGGGCTGCGACCTCTTCGACTCCGCGGCATACGCGCTATATGCGAAAGGGAAGAGATATATAACGAGTGATGGAACGAAAAAAGTGAAAGATTTGCGGGTTCTTCCGTGTTCCTGTCCCGTGTGTTCCGCGTACAGCGTAGAGGAGGTAAAGGAGAGCGAGGATTTGTTGGCATCGCATAACTTGTGGGTAACGTTCGCGGAGATGCGAATGGTAAAGCAGAGCATAGCGGAAGGGAGCCTGTGGGAGCTATGCGAGAGGAGGTGCAGGGCGTATCCCGTTTTGCTGAACGCATTGAAGCACATAACGAAATATTCGGCGTTGATTGAAAAATACGACCCCGCCACGAAACGTCCTTTCTTTTATCTCGGCGAGTGCTCTGCACAGAGACCGGAGGTATTGAGATACTCGTACAGGCTGAACAGGTTCAGGTTATCGGGGAACGTATTGATAACAACGGACCTTAAAGAGAAAGGCGTTACGGAAAGCGAAAAGTTTGACCATTTATATCTTGTGAAACCGCCATTTGGACCTTACCCGGTTGAACTGGGAGAGAGTTATCCGGTGGGGCAGTCGGAAATACCTGCGGAAATAGATAACGAAGCTAAGACGGTGGCATTGCAAAACGTATTAAAGTTGCTGGCGATGAACACGGGGCGGGCGAAATTCGTTTTTCGTTATGACCGCAGTTGGAGCGGGCATCCGTTGGTCGAAGAGATAGGGAAGTATGCGGAAGTGAGGAGGAAGGAATAAAAGATAAAATTTGTATTTGTTTACCGCCGAGAGCACGGAGAGCGCGGAGATGACGAAAAAAGAGAAACAGACGGGCTCTGCGGTAAACAAAGTATATATAAAGAGGGGATAAATAGTGGCAGAAGAAGAGGAAATCTCGGATAGCGACAGAGCATTATTCGAAGCAGGCATCAAATTAGGCGCTCTATACCATCAGTTTACCGGCACACCGGTGAGCACGGAAACAGTGGAAGAGTTGGAGACGGCGATAGAAAGAAGTGTCTCGCTCCAGCCGTGGGTGAGCAGCGTGGAAGTGAAAATAGACAGAGAAAAGGTAAGAAAGTGCGAGAATGAAAATCAATTCAGGTATTGTGAGTTAAACGGTGAAATGCTGGACGTAAAAGTCGTGGTTAGATACGGGGCTGTGGAAGTGCACGCGAGGGTGAAATACGAAGCGGAGCTGGATTATCCGCTGATGCGTGTTGAAAAGGTATACGATAAATCGAAGGTATTTGTATAGTAGATGACTTTTACTTTGGTTCTCCGTCACCCCATTCGTAACACGAAGTATAAACTTTCATTCCCAGAGCCTTTACCAGCTCGGTTGCTCGTGGGTCCAACATGGGCGTGATGATGAGTTTTCGGTCCACATTTACCTGATGGCGTCTCTCATAGAATGAAACCTTCTTGTCAAATGCGTAAACATCGTATTTACTCATCGATGATTTTATCTCGATGGCTGTAATCTTATCATTCCGCATCAATATGTCAATCTCAATCGGTTCAGGACGTCCAAACACCTCGCCCAACTCATCATAAGCCTCGTATCGCTCCACATACATACCAAAATCTTCGCTGAGAATACCTTCTGCCGCAGAGCGAAAGCTCTCTTCGGTTTTTATACCCCATCTACTACCCAATGCACCAATCTGCATATCAAAATGCTTCTCAAACCTTTTCTGAACCTGAACTAACTCTTCAACATGTTCTTCGGTCCGCTTCTGCGCCTGAACTAACTCTTCAACACGTTCTTCGGTCCGCTTCTGCGCCTGAACTAACTCTTCAACACGTTCTTCGGTCCGCTTCTGCGCCTGTGCTAACTCTGTAATCACACTTCTTAACTCGTCAAAGTCTTCTCGTCTGACTGCAAACTCCTCCCTTATCCGCTCCATCATTGCATCTACAAGTCGGAGCACGGGCTTTTGTAACTCATTCGGAAATTCTTCTAGTGTCTCCACAAATTAGTTTTTAGACAACTATAAATACTGTGAGTTTATCCTATATTTTATGAAAAGGATAGAACTTGCGGAAGAGGAGGTAAAGTATC
>WJOV01000041.1 GCA_009618475.1 Methanosarcinales archaeon
TCGAGGGTAATAATCAGTGAAGCAATCTATTCCTATCACTTCGTATCCCTGCTCTAACAATTTATCCACCAAATGGCTTCCGATGAAGCCCGCACAGCCGGTTACAAGCGCTTTCATTTTTATTTCTCCTCTAATCCTTTATTCCCAAACTCAACTTCAATCTTTTATCGACCTCCTTCATTGTTTCATCAGGTAAACGCCCCAACCTTCTCGCAATGAGTCTGCGTGGCACAGTCATGATATATTCACATCGAACTACCGATGTCTTTGCCAAACCAGAATGCTTAAAAGCTTCCGTTCCCTCAATAATCCTGTATTCAGTCTCTTTCAGATCTTCTACAACTCGAGAAGTTATCCCAACCATGATCAGGTCCTCAAAACGCCTATCAATCGAATGGTCCGAGATAATCAACGCAGGTCGTGCCTTCTGCAATGCTCCTCCCGAAGTTACAAACGGAAACGGAACGATAACGACATCGCCGCGATCATAGTTCGTAGACATCTTCCTCTTCGCTATCCCAAATATTTTTTAGCGCCTGTTGTTGTAGCAACAAAGAACCTTCATCTACTTGGGTCTCGGTCTCTTCTTCACGCACAAGCCTTAAAACCAGAACATCATCCTCGTCAGCTAACAGCTTGAACCGCATGCCTGCCCTCAACCGCATCTTCTCGACGCTTCGCTTTGGAATAGATAAATATCCCGCTTCTGTGATTTCTACATATAGCGTCATCTTTTATCTTTTCACCCCTATGTTTAGTTTATATCACTTTATTTTAAAATTTTGTGGTAATACTGCTACAATCTCCTGTAAATACCTCTCAATTTCGCCCCTTAGATCTTCCCTTTCCAAAGCGAAATCTATAATTGCTTTTACATACCCAAGCTTATCGCCAGCATCGTATCTCTCCCCGCTGAATGCATAAGCATAAACTTCCCCTTTCTCCATCAGCATTTTAATAGCGTCCGTAAGTTGGATTTCATTGCCCTTTCCCGGAGACGTTTCCTTGATGCCGTCGAATATTTCTGGAACAAGCACATATCGCCCAACTGTTCCTATGTTTGATGGTGCCTCTTCTAACGATGGTTTTTCAATTATGTCCTCTACGAGATAAGTAGATTCCGCTATTTCTCTCCCTTTTATCATCCCGTAGCTGCTTACCTTTTCTTTTGGAACCTCCTCAACTGCAATTATTGACTTATTATACTTCTCAAACAGATTCATGAGTTGCCCAATGCAAGGCACGTTTCCTTTTACAATGTCATCACCTAACAAAACGGCAAAAGGCTCGTCTCCTACATGCTTTTCTGCTTTTAAAACAGCATCTCCAAGCCCTTTCGGCTCTTTCTGCCTTATGTAATGGATATCCGCTAAGGAAGATATATCTTTTACTTCTCTTAGCAACTTATATTTCTCGTTTTGCAATAAATGGTTTTCAAGCTCCGGCGATGTATCAAAATAATCCTCTATCGCCCTTTTACCCCTACCTGTAATGATTATAATATCTTCAATTCCTGAGGCAATTGCTTCTTCAACAACGTATTGAATAATGGGTTTATCTATGATGGGAAGCATTTCTTTTGGCATTGACTTTGTAGCAGGCAGAAATCTTGTTCCTAACCCCGCTGCGGGTATTACCGCTTTCTTTATCATTCCCTTACCCCGTACTTCTCCTTCATCTCTTCATTTACCTATGATTTGTCGCAATATCTGGTAGAAACTCTTCCTGGTTTTTATTAGGACAATCTCTATTCGGTTTTTATTTTCAACAATCCGATAGGCAATCCGATATTCTGTATTTCGATAGTCAAAATGGTAAGACCTGATACCTTTCAAAGGACCCTTTAACACCTCATACCGATAGGGATCTTCTGACATTTTCCTCGCTTCCTCTTTAATTTTACGCTGTAAATGTGGATTGAACTTTCTGTATCTCCTGTGGGCAGAAGGAGACAAGAGTATTTGATATCGCTTTCGTTCACCACTCGTCAATTGGTATACCTTCCCCTTTTTCCAGTTCCTTGAGAGACTGATTGATGCTTCGAAAAGCATCTTCATCCAGGAGGAGTTCCAGAGTCTCAAGTTCTGTTGCACTTAACCCCTTCAATAGATAAGCCAGCCGTTCAAGGTTGACCAGTTCAACTCTCCCCATTTCTTTTACTGCTGTTGACATCACGCTCACCTTTTTATTCTCAACTTTAGCTTATATCATATAAAAGTTTTTTGCTTCGCTTGCCTTCCTTAGATAATATATCTGTAGATGCTCCTTCGTTGCTGAAGCATCGCCCTTCATGCCTCCTTATCATCCCCTCACCCCATACTTCTTTTTCATCCCTTCATTTATCTCATCGACTGCTTTCAGCAGTTTTGTTTTATGATATCCATCAGCAAAAGAAACAAAAGCCTTCAAATCCTTTGGCAAACATTTCCCTCCAAATGCCTTTCCATGAACCGTCCCATATTTTCCTATGCGAGGATCAAGACCAACGACATCCGCAATAATTTGAGAATCTATGTCGAGCTCTTTACAGATAAGGAAAATCTCGTTCCAATAAGAAATCTTTGTTGCAAGCATGCAGTTTGATGCGTATTTTATCGTCTCCGCCGTTCTCAAATCAGTTCTGAAAATAGGTTTGTTCAGCGGCTTGTAAATTTCCTCTAAAACGTCACCTGATTTTTTATCGTATTCGCCAATAACAATCCGGTCTTCGGTAAAGAACCCCCTTTTCGTTCCTTCGTCTTTGCTCCAACTCCCTGATATTTCCGTTAAAAACTCTGGATTCATACATACACCAAACCCACCAACTTCTTTATTTGAGAACTTCTCCAATAAGGGAATTACCACTTTTTCCGTCGTTGTTGGAACTACCGTGCTCTTCACGACTATAATATGGTAGTCGTCTTTATTTGCCAATGCCACCCCTATATTCTTCGTTGCTTCTTTCACGTAGCTCAAATCAATTCCCTCAGTTGTTGTTGGCGTTGGAACGCAGATGAAAGACACATCGGAGTTTTCAATTGCATAATTTATATCCTTTGTGAAATTAGGCAGGTCTTTATCCACAATATCATAGAAAATTACTTCGTAGCCCATTTCAGCGAACCCTTTTCCAATGGCCATGCCTACCCAGCCGGAACCAATTATGCTTATTTCCCTCCTCATCTTATCTTTCTCCCTTGCGTTTTAACTTGGTATTTATTTTCATCTTACGTTTACAAACTCCTATAATAAAATCCCTTTCTCTTCACTTCCTCTCCATCAAACATGCCCCTTACATCAATCAACACTGGCTTGTCATTCATAAACTTCTTTATATCCCCCAATTTCATATTCTTAAACTCATCATGCACCACTGCTACAACCACGCAGTCCACTTTCACACTTAGAACGCTCAATGCAATTACTCCAAAACTTTCTATCTCCTTTTCACTCAACAAAGAATCATATCCGTAAATCTCAACTCCAAACTCTTTGAGCTCCTTCACCATTTCTTTTACCGGCGATTCCCTCGTATCGGAAACATTCTCCTTATATGTCAAGCCCATGATCAAAACCTTCGAGCCTTTGATAACTTTTCCAACTTCGTTCAATCCCTTTATCGCCATCTCTGCAACATGTTTCGGCATGTAATCGTTTATCGCCCTCCCTGCTAAAATCACCTGTGGATGATAGCCTAATTCTTTGGCTTTATAAACCAAATAATAAGGGTCAACTGGAATGCAATGCCCTCCAACCAACCCGGGGCTATATCTATGAAAATTCCATTTCGTCCCAGCGGCTTCTAATACTGCTTTTGTATCCAAGCCCATCTTATCAAAAATAAGCGAAAGTTCATTCATCAGAGCAATGTTCAAATCACGTTGGACATTCTCTATGACTTTCGCCGCCTCTGCGGTTCTGATGTCTTTCGCTTTGTAAGCTCTTGTTATAGTTCCGTAAAGCTCTGCGAGCATTTCCGTTGTTTCTTCATCCATCCCTGCTACAATCTTCGTTATCCTCTCTAAAGAATGCTCTTCATCACCAGGATTTATCCTCTCCGGCGAATAGCCTATCTTAAAATCTTCTCCGCATTTCAGTCCTGATTCTTCTTCCAGTATTGGCTTTACTATTTCTTCCGTAACTCCGGGATAAACAGTGGATTCCAGAACAACAACGCTGCCCTTCTTCAAGTTCTTGCCAACGGTTTTAGCAGCGGATTTCACGTACGACAAATCAGGTTCTTTCGATTTCGTTACTGGCGTTGGAACCGCAATTATGACAAAATCCGCTTGTTTAATCAAAGAAGGGTCTGTTGTGAAAAGAATGTTGTTATTACCGTTGTTTTCATTGAGCTTTCTAATCTTATCTTCATCCATATCTAACCCTATAACTCTCAAACTCTTCGAGAACGCCTCTGCTAATGGCTGACCTACGTAGCCTAATCCAACTACACAAACCACTGCCTCGTTCTTCATCTGCTTTTCTTCCATTCTCATATAATTACCTCACTCTTTATTCTGTAGGGATATCGGATTAACATTGTATCATCATTTATATATTATTGCCTATCCTTAGATAGATTTAATAATGAAAAAAGTACCAATGTAAAGGAGAAGAATGAAGAGCATAAATATAAGCCTGAAAAAGATAGAAAAAGCATCTTTAATCTACGGCGCTATATTAGCATCGCTATTCTCATTATCGCTCTACATTCGAGCCGCTCTACCTTATAACAGCGTTTTCGGCGGCGCATTTGTCAGGTTCGGGGGTAACGACCCGTGGTATCACATGCGGATTGTCGAAAACACGCTGCATAACTTCCCTTACAGAATCTGGTATGATGCCTTCACATACTATCCTCATGGCGGCTACAATCCTTTTGCACCCCTGTTTGACTATTTCCTTTCGTTTATTATATGGATAATAGGGCTTGGAAATCCTTACGCTACTCTGGGTCAGCACGGGATAGAAGTAATAGGTGCGTGGTATCCCGCAGTTTTAGGTGCATTAGCCGTTATTCCCGTTTATTTAATCGGGAAGGAGATATATAACAGGAATGTTGGATTGTTTGCTGCGGGATTGATTGCCGTCTTACCAGGGCAATTCCTATCCCGGTCAATATTGGGATTTACAGACCACGACATCGGTGGAATTCTCCTCAACACGATTGGATTATATTTTTTCATATTGGCGATAAAACATGCGAAAGAGAATCGTATATCCTTTGAGAGCATACTAAGCAAAGATTGGAAATCGCTTAGGAAACCGATGACATACACTATTTTAGCAGGCATAACATTCGGGTCTTTTCTCCTTGAATGGGTGGGTGGGATGCTTTTTGGATACGTGCTCTTTGGTTACCTTGTCATTCAATACATCATTGACCACGTGCGTGGCGAATCGACGGATTATCTGTGCATCATCGGCGTGTCCGTCTATGTCATCGCGCTGGTAATGATCGTCCCGTTCTTACATCCCTATTCCGTTGAAGCATCGCATGTAACAATATTGTGTGCCGCAATGATTGCATTTCTGGTAATGAGTGGTATATCGGTTGCAATGGTGAAGAAGAGGATAGACCCTTACGGGTATCCATTTGCAGTTATCGGAACCGCTATAATTGCTCTGATCCTTTTGAATATATTGAATCCTTTTTTGTATTCCCGATTGACCGGTATATTGGGTCTACTAACACCCAGCGTCGGAGAGATGACGATTGCCGAAGCACATCCACTGCAAATTTTTTCGCCTTATACCGGAAGAATTGCCGATGGTGAGGCATACCAATGGTTCACCACTACCTTTTTCATTGCCTTCGCCGCTTTCCCATGGATTGGATATAATATCGCAAGGAGATTTCGACCAGCAGAGATTTTGCTTTTAGTGTGGAGTGCGGTGATACTTATCGGCTGTTTCGGGCAGAACCGATTTGCATGCTTTTATGCAGTGAACGTGGCTCTTCTTTGTGGATTTGTTTCATGGAAGGTCATCGAGCTTGTAGGATTCAGGGGAGAGGGGGGAATAGAGGAAGAGAGGACTGGGGAGGCAGTGAAAAAGATAAAAGGAAAGAAAAAAGGAGGAGCAAAAGAAGGAATAACGCAGAAAAATAAGAGCAGGACTAAAACAGCTCAGACACATAAAAAAGCAGCGAACACGAAGGTAGAGAAAATAAAGCGGTATTTACGTGCTGAACTTATCCTCACTTTTGTCATCATCTTCTTCGTTGTGTTTTATCCACCTTTGGATAACTCTTTAGCGAGGGCAAAATACGGCGGCGGTCCGGAATATGATTGGTACGAATCGCTTTCCTGGATGAGGAATAACACACCTGACCCTGGTGTATCTTACTACGATTTATACGAAGAGCCACCGCGAGGTGAGGATTATAATTATCCTGAGGAAGCGTATGGTGTGATGAGTTGGTGGGACTACGGTCACTGGATAACGAGGATAGCACATCGAATTCCAAATGCGAACCCGTTCCAGTGGGGCATAGGTGGTCCGGGTGAGAATGGCACAATAAGACCCGGTGCTTGTATGTTCCTCACATCGAAAGACGAAAGAGAAGCCAATTGGATACTGGACGAACTCGGCACGAGATATGTGATAAGCGATTTCATGATGGCAGACGCATTCAATGCGTATTATAACAAATTTGGAGCGATAACGACATGGGCTGGAGACA
>WJOV01000040.1 GCA_009618475.1 Methanosarcinales archaeon
CACTGTGACAGGAACGGGAAGACCGTGGACAACCGACTATTCAAAGTCGAAGTTCATACTCTCCTTCGGGTGGGACCAGCCGGGGAAGGCTAAAAATGTTCAGGCAAGGGATTTTATCGAGGCGAAGAGAAATGGAGCGCGGGTCGTGGTTTTAGATCCGAGATTTTCAGTCACAGCATCGAAAGCAGATGAGTGGATTCCTATAAAACCAGGGACAGACCTTGCTTTTACGCTCGCGATGATAAACGTGATCGTGAACGAGGAGCTCTACGATAAAGAGTTTGTTGAGAATTACACCTCTGGACTTGATAAGCTTGATGATTTCATCCAGGAGTACACGCCAGAGTGGGCATCCGGGATAACAGACATTCCTGCCGATACAATAGCAAGGGTAGCGAGGGAGTTTGCTACCACAAGACCTGCGGTTGTTGCCACGCACAAGAGGGATGCAGGAGGTCCGAATTATGCGAACAGTTGGAGGTTATCGCATGCAGAAGTCATCCTGAATGCGTTGGTCGGTGCAATAGACAGAGAAGGGGGCGTTATATTTGAGAGGAAACCGAAGCTGCCCAATTTTGGAGAATACTTCGGGATACCGTCATATCCGGAGAGTGTAAAGGGAGAGAGGATAGATGGATTGGAGAAGTTCCCCATACTCTATAAGACCGGGAAAGCGTCATTTCCCACATTCGTTGAGGGGGTGTTGGAAGAGAGACCTTATCCAATCAAGGCGGCGCTATTTTGGAAATACAACGTCTTAGCCTTCACGGACACAAGCAAGCTCATAGAGGCGTTGAAGAAGCTTGAGTTCATTGCTGTGATTGATATACTTCCAACAGAGATTATAGAGATGGCAGATGTCATACTCCCGGATCGAACATATCTTGAGGGTAGCGGCGTTGGTGTAAGGACATACTTCGCGAAGTACCCGCAGGTTGCGATCAAACAGCCGGTTGTGAAGCCACTATACGAAACCAAAGGCACGAGTTCGATACTAATAGAGATTGGAAGAAGAATGGGTCTTGATGAGTATTTCCCCGAGGGGGCGAGCGGGAAATCCTGGAACGAGGGACAGCTAAATGCCCTTGGGACTTCTTTCGAGGAGATGAAGGAAAGTCCGACAGGTATCTGGAGCGATAAAAAGCCGTTTGTTCCAAAAGAGGAGTTCGGTACACCGTCCAAGAAGATAGAGCTATATTCGCAGGTCTTCGAGGAGAACGGATACGATCCCCTTCCCGCATGGGCACCAAAAAGGGATTTGCCAAGCAATGAATACCCATACTACCTGATAGTAACGAGAAAGCCTTTTGAGAAGATGACGCAGAGCCAGAACGATCCTATTTTAAGGGAGATATATCCGGAGAACAGAGCATTGATGAACAGAACGACTGCACAGAGCCTTGGGATAAGGAATGGAGAATACGTTTACGTGGAATCAAGAGCAGGAAAGATAAGAGTCAAAGCAGAGCTGACAGAGGGGATAAGACCAGACTGCGTCTGTGTGGATCATGGATTCGGGCACTGGAGTAAAGAGCTGAGCGTTGCATACGGAATTGGAGGAAATGACGGTGACCTGATACCGCTCGTTACGCTCGATGAGGCACTTGAGCGAAAGGACCCTTCATTGGGTGCATGTATGAGCGATGTATGTGTGAAGGTATATACGTAGGAGGTGATAAAAATGGCGGGATTCATAGTTATAAAAGAAGATTGTATCAACTGCAAAGCATGTGAGGTTACTTGCAAGATAAGGAACGAGGTCCCTATTGGCGTAAGGAGGAGACAGGTGATCGAGATAGAAGAGGGAGAATTCCCAAATGTCACGAAGAAATTCGTCTCTATGGCATGTATGCACTGCGAGAAGCCTTTTTGCGAAATTGCCTGTCCAGTAAAGGCGATCTACAAGAGGGCGGATGGTGTCGTGCTCAACGACAAAGACAGGTGTATAGGGTGCGGATACTGCGGCTGGGCATGCCCCTTCGGCGCCCCTCAATATCCGGAAACCGGCGATCTCAAGGGAATCATGGACAAATGCACTTATTGCGTTATACCGTTCCACCAGAAGGACGAGGCAGGTAACCCGATAATAAGACCAGCAGAGCCTGCTTGCGGTACGGATTGCACCACAGGTGCTTTGCAAAAACAGGGGGATGGGGGACTGATGAAGAAGGTAGCGGCTGCGAGGAAGATGTAGTATGGGGGTGTAGATAGAATATGAGTCATATAGCATACATAGTATTCACGGTATTCAGTCAGATGGCGGTTGGCGCACTGATAGCAATGGTCATCGCGGACTTTCTCGCAAAAGATAAAGCGGCGTTGAAGTTCTTTGAGACCGGGGCATGGGTAAGCGTCCCGGTCGCAGTAATTGGTCTGATTGCTGTGCTCTCACACGAGGCACGACCAATCCAAGCTATGATGACGATGAATTCGAACCTTGCTACGTCGTGGCTGAGCAGAGAGTCCTTAGCATTGACGGTGTTTGTAGTCTTAGCGGTGATATATACAGTGTTGTGGCTATTTGAGCCAGAATACGGCAGTCTCAGGAGAATACCGCTAATACCTAAAATAGCAAAGCCTTTTATACCACTCAGGAAGGTTGTTGGTGTCATATCCGCCATTGTGGGTGTTGCGTTCCTCAGTGTGACTGCGAAGACATATATGATGGTGGGACTGCCTGCGATGAACCAGATCACAACACCGCTGTTCTTCCTCGTTACCGCTCTGCTCGTGGGCGTAACGGCAGTAGCAGCAGTTCTTTCTTTGAAATACATGATTAAGAAAGAAACAGTGGAACCATTGGCTCGCTACCTTTGGGCTACGTGGGGGATTGCGCTGGTACTGGTAATAGTGCTGGTGTTTGTGCTGTTTGCAAACATATCTATGTTACAAATTGCCGAGACGAAAGCAGCAGGCATGGCACAACTGGAAACCCTAAAAAACATGTTACATGGTGATTACACTACGCTCTTCTGGGCACGTGTGGTAATAGGCGTTGTTCTGACTCTCGTATGTTTAGCAGTGCTTATATTGCCGCTGAAGAAAAAGGACATCTCTAAGGCATCGGTTCTTACATGCGCAGTGTTTGTATGTGCGCTAATCGGCGAAATTCTGGGAAGGATAGTGTTCTTCGGTGCGAACGTGCCACTCAGTGAAGTCATGCCATACATCCTACCATAATAAAAAAAGAAAAAGGTTGTGGAAACAACCTTAATCTTTCATTTTTTTACAAATTAATATAACCAAAATAATGCTTATAATATGGGTGCAATACCTCCTTCTTATGACATATCATCGGAGATATTGGAAAAAGTAAGAAGCCTCGTAAAAGAGGACGTTGAAGACATAACGTTTATTTTCAAGGTCTTATCTGATCCGATTAGGATAGGGATATTAAAGGCATTGAATGCCGACGACCTCTGTGTATGCATTTTTGTTGAAGTGACGGATCAAAAATATTCCGCACTATCTTACCACCTCAAATTACTTAAAGATGCGGATTTAGTGGATTACCGGAAGAAAGGTAAATTTTTAATATATAGCCTGACGGGGTTGGGAAGGAAGGTATTGGATATAGTCATGGAAGTAAAAAAATCGCTATAATCGCCCCGTGTAATTTATTTCAAATTTACTGCCTACCTAAATATAACATAAGATATTTAAAATATATTTGAAATGAAAAATGAGAACGGAAAAGGGGAAGGATAGAATCCCGGAAGAAGTCAGCGCTTTAAGGCGGGCTTTAGATAATCCAATAACGAGGTAAAAAGCATGCTTAAAGTAAAGCCACCTGACGAATACCCACCGGAGGCGGGGAGATACGCAAGAGGGAATGACTATTCGCCTGTTGCGGTATGCGTTATACTCAATACATTTGACTTTAAGATACCAGATGAGCTTGAAGAGCTTGTGATGGCTGCTTTGGATGCCGGCGCGGCTTTGGCAGGGATGCTTCAGACCGAGAACATTGGAATTGAAAAGATGGTGTGTAACCTGGTTGCGAACCCTAACATCAGATATTTGGCAGTCTGTGGTGAGGAATCGTTTGGTCACTTAGTAGGCGATGCGGTCGTTTCGTTAGCGAAAAACGGGGTAGATGAGAAGAGGCAAATTATCGGAGCTAAAGCACCTACGCCATACCTGTATAATCTGCCATTAGAAGTAATTGAGAGATTCAAACAGCAGATAACCGTTTTATATCTGGTGGGCTGCGTGGATAAGGCGGTAGTTTCAGAGGCAGTGAAGTGCTGTTATCAAGAGAATCTAACGGATTTTTCATATAAGGCGGAGATGTATCGGCTTTATGACCCGGGGGCTTTTGGGGAGCCACTCATTCATAAAATCATCTGGAAGGTGAAGAAGCCTTGGCTGGCACAAGGAGAAAGAAAACAGCCCTTTCTTGCGATGAAGGACGTGATGGATGTAAGAATGAATAAGAAGCGGAGGGGTATTATAAAATACCTGAGTGGAGTTATGCAGGTGCATAAAATAGAGATAAAGGATATTTTCGCTCTTTCTGATTGGGAATTGGATTTTCATCTCGGTATGCTGAAGAAAGGTGATTTCGTGGATATATACGAGGATGTGGTGATGATAACAGAGGAAGGGGTATATTTGGCAGAGATGCTGAAGGGAGAGATGGGATAAAAATGAATCCGACTATTATTCTCATAAACCTTTTTGCTATCGGGTGCCTTATTTTTGCTTTTACTAAGGACAGAGCAAAAACGAAGCAATCAGTAGAAGTAGCGGTAAAATCATTCTTCCGCATTCTACCCCCTGTTCTTATCATTATAATCCTCATAGGTCTGCTTTTAGGCTTCGTGCCGCCGAGTGAAATCTCTAAGGTTATAGGTGAGCAATCAGGGTTCAGCGGAGTACTACTTATCGCATTATTGGGATCAATACTGCATATTCAAGCGTTCATTTCATTTCCTTTAGCTGCGTCAATTCTTGAGAGCGGGGCATCAATTTCCGCGGTTGCCGCGTTCATTACCACATTAACGATGGTCGGAACGGCTACGTTGCCATTGGAGATGCGAGAGCTGGGCAAGAAAATAGCTCTGCTTCGGAACGGGATAAGTTTCGTAATTGCAATTGTAATTGCGCTTATCATGGGTGTGATTCTATGAAAACAGAAGAAAGAGAAAGAGAAAAGCAGACAAACAAAGCAATGATAAGGGATTATCTTCTGTTAGGGGTAACTCTGACCTTTGCAGCAACCGTTCTATTGATATTCCCGGATAGATTAGATATTGTAACTACAACCTCCTGGGATTATTTTCTTGAAATGATGATGATACTACCTGCGGTAATGGTGGTCATGGGGCTTTTTGCTGTTTGGGTCTCAAAAGAAACGATTGTGAAATACTTGGGTGAATCTTCGGGAATCAAAGGCATTTTCCTTGCCATACTCGTTGGTGCATTGCCTACCGGGCCGTTATATGTGGCTTTTCCTATGGCGTCCTCGCTGCTCAAAAAGGGTGCTCGCATTTCCAATATCGTTATTTTTCTCTCGGCATGGGCATGTATAAAGCTCCCTCAGGAGCTGGTGGAACTTCAATTCCTTGGACTGAAATTTATGCTATCGCGACTTGTTTTGACGATTCTCTTCGTAACTCTCATGGGTGTGTCCATAGAATGGATGATTAAGTGGAGTGATAAGAAGACAAGCAACTCTACAGGAGGTGAAAATGGTGCAGGTATTTGACCTTAAAGCAAAGGTAAAAAATAGCCGTTCAGCATCGTGCAGTCCGGGAATTCCTTGCAAAATCCCACCTTCTTATGAGATATCCCCGGAGACCCTGGAAACCGTAAAGGAGGTCATGGACGAGGATGTCAGTGATACGGTTGCAGGGTTAAAAGCGCTTGCGGACCCAATGAGAGTAAGGATACTGAAGGCATTACGTATAGCAGACCTCTGTGTCTGTGTCCTGGTAGAACTTATGGATTGCGAATATTCGAAGCTTTCTTATCATCTGGGAGTGCTGAAAAAAGCTGGACTGATAGAGTGCACGCAGGACGGGAATTTCTTGATCTACCACTTGACGGAGTTTGGGGAGAAAAAAATCACTTCTTTTGGGATATTTTGATAGCTAACTATAATGATATGGCAAAACAGGAAGGCACAAAAAATGGACATTAAAATCTTGGGAACAGGATGCGCAAAATGTAGGAAAGTATATGAAAATGCAAAGAAAGCGATAGAGGAACTCGGTGTTGATTCTGATGTTGAAAAAGTAGAGGATATAGATAAAATAATAAGTTTTGGTGTAATGATGACGCCAGCAGTAGTTATCAATGGGGAGGTTAAAGCGAGCGGAAGAATCCCAAGCACGGAGGAAATAAAAAAATGGGTACGGGAATGAGCCATAATCAAAAAACATTTTTGATTGCAGGAATTATCGTAATAGGTATATTAATCACATTATTAGGTTGCGGATGCATTGAACCA
>WJOV01000007.1 GCA_009618475.1 Methanosarcinales archaeon
GTCATAGTAGAGACAGTATCGAGACTGATGGTCCCTTTTATCCAGTTGTTTGCATTGTATGTGATAATTCACGGAGCAAGCGGACCCGGGGGTGGATTTCAAGGCGGGGTTATATTTGCCGCTTCTTTTATCTTACTCGTCATTGCTTTTGGCATCGTTGATGCGGGGGACAGATTCCCGGAGGCTGTAAATACCGCTCTCTTCAGTCTTGGGGTGTATATCTTTGCGGGCGTAGGACTGTTATGCGTAATCCTCAGTTTTGGAGCTGCGCAGTATTTAAACTATGGTTTCATTCCATTAACGACACATTTCGAGGAGAATCGCGCTTTGGGTATGGACCTCGTGGAAATAGGAATCGGGATAACCGTAATGGCGGTAATCACTTCTATATTTTTTAACCTCGTGTGGAAAAGAGAAAGCGAAGAAGAGGTAGGAGAAAAGGAGGAACAGGAATAGAAATGATGGAATGGCTAATCGCGGAAATATTTGCGAAATACAATTACTGGGTTTCCATTGTGCTTATGCTCATCGGTTTCTATGCGATGATAGCAAAGGGCAATCTGATAAAGAAGGTCATCGGATTGAACATATTCCAAACGGCTATATTCCTATTCTTCATTTCGCTGGCTGATATAAGAGGAGGAACCGAGCCAATCGTAAGCGAAGAAATAATACATATGGGTTACGTTTACGTAAATCCGTTACCTCACGTGCTTATCCTGACGGCGATAGTGGTAGCGGTTGCCACAACTGCGGTTGCCCTCGCGCTGGTAATAAGAATGTATGAGGAATACGGGACGATAGAAGAAGAGGAGATAATAGAGAAGGAGAGAGAGATGGGGCTGTGAGAGGAGATAAAACGTGCCACCGAAAAAACGATAATTTTATATAATGAGTTCTTTTTTATTCCCTTTTGGGGCGCATGAATAATTTTTTGTTATACGTGCGAACCCGAATGGAAAAGAGAAAGGAGGTAACTAAAAGTTGATTGTAACTGCGCATTTTCCGGTGCTTGTCATTGTAATATCCATGCTTTCCGCATTCACTATTTTGATTGCAGGACGGTGGAATAAGAAGACTTGTTTGCCTATTTCCATCGCAACCATTTCCGTGCAACTATTTATGGCTTTTTTCATTTTAAACCAGGTCTTCACTCGTGGCACGATACATTACAGGCTGGGTGGATGGGCGCCTCCCTGGGGCATAGAATACGTTATAGACGCATTCAACGCATACGTGCTGGTTATAGTTCTATTCATCTGTCTGTTAACGGCAATATATGCAAAGAGGAGTATAGAGCGCGAGCAGCCGCACAGAATCGTGCCGTTTTACGTGGTCTTTCAACTTCTTATCACCGGTTTATGCGGTATAACGGTAACCGGGGATATATTCAACCTGTACGTATTCCTGGAGATAGCCTCTTTAGCGGCGTATGCGTTAATAGCCGTTGCAGGTGGGAGAGCGTTGAAAGCAAGCTATAATTACGTGATTATGGGCTCCATAGGTGCTTGCTTCTACCTTCTTGGCGCTGGTTTCCTGTATGCCGTAACAGGCTCGCTTAACATGGCAGACCTCTCGCACCTGTTGCCACCACTGTATGAGAGTAAAGTGGTGCAAGCGGCTTTCGTCTTCTTCGTTGTTGGACTGAGCATAAAAATGGCGCTCTTCCCACTCCATATATGGCAACCCGACGCATATACGTATGCTCCTTCCGTGGTTACTGTGATAATAGCCGCGGCGATGTCAAAGGTTTCGATTTATGCTTTCATCAGGGTCTTTTTCTCCGTCTTCACCACGGATTTTATCCGGATTTACGTGCCTATCGCCACTGCCATTTCATGGATAGCCGCGATAGCCATTATCGTGGGCTCGGTTATTGCAATAATGCAGTCTAATTTGAAGAGAATGCTTGCTTACTCCAGTGTCTCACAGGTAGGCTATATCGTGCTTGGTGTGGGTCTCTATTCTACTCAGTGGGGACTGCACGGCGCATTGATACATATATTGAATCATGCAATAACGAAAGGATGCCTGTTCATAGTCGCCGGCGCCATTATATACCGGTGTGGTTTGTGGAACATACGCGATTTCGAGGGTTTGGGGAAGAAGATGCCTTATACCTGCGCTGCTTTCACGTTAGCGGCGTTGTCAATGATAGGAATACCGCCGAGCGTGGGATTTATAACGAAGTTATGTTTACTGGCTGCGTCTTTAGAAGCTACGGAATATGTTTTTGTCGCCGTTATACTCGCCAGCACGCTTCTCAACCTCGTCTATTTCTGGCGCGTTATAGAACGCATGTATTTTGTGAGGGGCGAAGGAGAAGAAGAGAACGAGATAAAAATGGGTGAGGCCCCGGTGAGCATGGTTCTTCCCGCACTAATTCTCGCTTCTCTCTGCATTATCGTCGGTATCCTCTGGCTTGCGGGTGCGAAGACGCCTTTACTACCGGTAGTTGACCAGGCAGTGAATGCTTTATTGGGCACGGGGGTGGTAGCAGCGCCATGATGGAGGAATCAATAGTTTACAGTTACAGACCTTTGTTAGCGATTCTATGCCCTGCTACCGCTGCCATTCTCATATTGCTGTCCAGCAAGCGACCGAACGTAAGAGAGAGCTGGACGATTATCGCAGGCATACTACAGTTCGCGCTCGTTGCATCCATGATACCGACCATTCTGAATGAGGGGGTAATAAAATGCACGTTCTTCCCGACGATGTTCGAGGGAATTGCATTTGGGTTTAAAGTGGATGCTTTTGGTCTTATCTTCGCTCTCACCGCATCTTTCTTGTGGATTCTCGTATCGTTCTATTCCATAGGATACATGAGGTCTTTGAAGGAGCATGCGCAGACGAGATACTATTTCTGCTTTGCCATCGCCATATTCGGTGCCATAGGCGTTGCACTGTCTGCGAATTTACTCTCGATGTTCATATTCTTCGAGATATTAACGGTATCAACATATCCGTTGGTTATACACGACCAGAGCAAAGAAGCGATAAGCGCGGGTCGTAAATATTTCGCATATCTGCTCACCGCGGGCGTTTTCCTCCTGTTCGCAATAATGATGACTTATTATCTTACGGGGACCACCGATTTCACAAATGGAGGAATAAAAGCGTTAGCGGAACTCGGTCCCGCATATAAGTTGACAATGGTAATACTGTTCTTCTGTTTCTTGCTGGGGTTTATGAAAGCGGCGTGGATGCCATTTCACTCGTGGCTTCCCACTGCAATGATCGCACCCACGCCGGTAAGTGCGCTGTTACACGCGGTAGCGGTGGTGAAGGCGGGCGTGTTTGGAATCGTCAGGATTGTATGCTATATCTATGGCGTGGATTTGATGACCTCGCTCGGACTTGGATTGGCGCTTGCCTGTATAGCGGGCTTTACAATGATAGTTGCCAATTTGTTCGCCATTGCACAGGACAACTTGAAAAAAAGGCTTGCGTACTCCACGATAAACCAGCTCTCGTATATAATCTTAGGTGCGGGATTGTTAACCACGGAAGGGATAAGAGGGGCGATGATTCACATCCCATTTCATGGATTCATGAAGATAACGCTGTTCCTTTGCGCCGGTGCTATAATGGTAGCTACGGGGAAGAAGAACATAAGTGAGATGGGCGGAGTAGGAAAAACGATGCCGGTAACGATGCTCGCGTTCACCATAACCGCGTTTGGAATGTGTGGAATTCCGCCGGCATGTGGATTCATAAGTAAATGGTTCCTTTGCCAGGGTGCGTTACAAGCAGGCGAGATAGTCTTTTTGTTTGTTCTCTTAATTGCTTCTTTTCTGGACGTCGTTTATTTCTTCCCCATCATACATACTGCATTCTTCAAGAAACCAGAAGGGGTAGCAGAAGAGGTAGAAGTAAGGGTAAAAGAAGCTCCGCTGTTCATGCTCGTTCCGTTATCCATAACGGCAATTTTCTCGGTTATATTTTTCCTGGATTTCATTCTGGGGCTAAACATAATCTCAATGTATTTCTATAAACTCGTGGAAATTGCGGTTGGAAACGTGGTTCCGTAATAAAAAAGCGGGAAGAAAGCGACGTTCTCGAAGGTGATACGCGGTCTATGCGGAGAAAGAGCGTGCCACCGGTGTCCCGTTGGAGAAAAAAGGGATACTTTTATATGTCATGGTTTTTTCTTCATAAATTAATGTATTTTTAAACAAATGAAGAATAAAAAGGGGGGGAGATAAAGCGGATGTTAAGTCCAGTTGAACAGTTCCCGGTGTTGGTGGTTGCAATATCGCTGCTTTCTGCATTCACTATTTTGATCGTCGGCGGGCTGAACAAGAAATCCTGCTGTTTCATTTCCATCGCAACCATTCTCGTTCAGCTCGTCATGTCTTTTTATATCCTGGATCACGTCCTTACGGTAGGAACCATACATTACTGGCTCGGCGGATGGGCGCCCCCCTGGGGCATAGAATACGTCGTGGATGCGTTGAACGCTTATGTATTGGTCATACTTCTATTTCTGAGTTTGATAAGTGCGATATATTCAAAGAGGAGCATAGAGCACGAATTGCCGTCTCATAAAATTATTCCTTTTTATACCCTTTTTCAACTCCTCGTTGCTGGAATGTGCGGTGTAACCGTGACCGGCGATATATTTAACATGTATGTGTTCATCGAGATAATGTCTATTGCTGCGTATGCGTTAATAGCATCGAATAAAATAGGGCTGAAGGCGGGCTTCACTTATCTCGTTATGGGTTCTATCGGTGCTTGCTTCTTTTTGCTCGGCATAGGTTTCCTGTATTCAGTAACGGGCTCATTGAACATGCACGACCTCTCACTTTTATTGCCACCTTTATACGGGAATAGAGTGGTTCAAGCGGCTTTTGTCTTCTTCTTAGCGGGATTGGGCATAAAAATGGCTTTCTTCCCGCTCCATACATGGCAACCTGATGCGTATGCGTATGCTCCTTCCGCGGTTAGTGTGATAATATCGGCAGCGATGTCAACAGTTTCAATCTATGCCTTTTTAAGGGTCCTTTTTTCTGTCTATACCACGCAATTTATCCTGATTTACGCGCCCCTCGCCACTGCTATTTCCTGGTTAGCGGCAATAGCCATAATTTTTGGTGCCGTCTATGCGTTAGCACAGTATGACCTGAAAAGGATGCTTGCTTATTCGAGTGTAATGCATGTGGGATATACTATGCTCGCCGTGGGGGTTTGCACTTCCACAACCTTAGGACTAACTCCGGCAGTGATGCATTTACTGAACCATGCATTGATGAAGGGCTGTCTGTTTCTAATTGCAGGCGCTTATATTTACAAAAAAGCTGAACTATGGGATATAAGGGAATTCCGGGGTTTGGGTAGAAAAATGCCTTACACAAGCGCAGCCTTCATTTTTACTGCTCTCGCGATGTGTGAAATCCCACCAGGCGCGGGATTTGTCTCAATATTATATCTGTTATTTGCCTTTCTGGATGCAGGCCAATTTATATTTGCGGCAGTAATATTTTTTAGCATACTTCTTACCGTCTTTTATTTTTTTCACGTGATAGAAATTATGTACGGGAGAGTGGGAGTTGAGGAAGAGAAAGAACCAGAAATAGACGAGATACCGCTGAGTATGCTCATCCCGGTGTTACTCCTCGCAGCTCTCAGTTGGATCGTTGGGGCTATCTGGCTCATGGAGATACCTTTCCCCATATTGGACGCGGTTAATTCAATGTTTGGATTGGGGGTGGTGCCATAATGGTAGCGGAAGTTGCATGGCTATGTTTTCTCTCTCCTTTGGTCGGTGCACTTTTATCTCCTGTTTTAGCAAGAATCCATCCCAAGCTCAGAGATTATGGGGCGGTGTTCTTCTCGTTCATCGCGGCTATGTGCAGCGTGATGCTCATACCCTATTTATTTAATCCGTCAAAGTTGCCAATCGAGAGCGCTTTTTTGTGGCTTTCCTTCCCCATAGAATTGAAAGTTGGTGTTCTGGTTGATCCTTTGAGCATAGTGATGGCGAATGTAGTTGCCGTTATAAGCTTCATCATAATGGTCTACTCCCTGGGGTACATGAAGGGCGACCCGTGCTTAACAAGATGGTGGATGTGGATGAACCTTTTCATTGGAAGCATGCTCCTCCTGGTTCTTTCCAATAACTTGCTATTTCTCTTCGTCGGCTGGAAAATGGTAGGTCTGTGTAGCTGGGGGCTAATAGGCTTTTACTATAAGGACGAGAAGAAATACTGGATTGGTGGTCCTGCTCCCACTAAATACACCACA
>WJOV01000133.1 GCA_009618475.1 Methanosarcinales archaeon
AAAAAGCCCGGATGGTGCAGGTTCTCCTACGTGGGACCATTGGGAAATGCGCATACACAAGCGGTTGATAGACCTGGAAGCGGATGAAAGAGCACTACGACAACTTATGCGAATTCCCATACCCAAGGACGTTCACATAGAGATTGTGTTGAAAGGATAGCGTAAAGGACAAAAATAGAAAAATATAAATATTAGAATTTTGAAATTAAAATAAGTCAGTCAAAAGAGGGGTGATAAAATGGGTGTAGTACCGGATGAAATAATAAAAGAAAAGGATGAGGAAATAGTGGCGCTGATAAAGGAAATAGGCGATTTAGTGGGCGAGCTTAGAAGCGTAGCGGAAGAGACGCAGAGGACCGAAATAATAAATAAAATAACGGAAAAGGAGAAGGATTTGCGTGCCGTGAGGCAGAAAAAAGGGCAATTCACGGCTGTGTTACCGCGACCTACAAAACTCTGGTAATTCAAAAAAAGAGAAAAAAGAGAAAAGATTTTTATTTTTCTCTTTTCTATTTTAGTATTTTATCGGGCATCGTAGTAGTTTGGTTGTCCAATCCCAGTTCTTTCTGGCTGAGCCCCATTGCGAGACCGAGAAACTGCGTGGCGAAGAGGATGGGGAAATTAAAGAACACGCCGAAAGCCTTCTCCATCTCCGCTTGCCCCCGGTCGAGCTGCAAATGACAGAACGCACAGGGGTGAACCATGCAATCACATCCCGCTTCTATCGCACTCACCAATTTCTGACGCATCCATTCCAGAGATTGAACACTGTCGGCAGTTCGGTTTCCACCGCCAGCACCGCAGCACATCAATTTGTCCTTGTATTCTGGCGTCTTCGCACCTGTTACCTTCATAAGGTCTTCTAAGATATAAGGGGTCTCGGAAGAACCGTGTCCTCTTACCTCTCGTGGTTTGAGGAAATGGCAGCCGTAATGCACCGCTACATTCACATCGTTCATTGGCTTCTTTATCTGCTCCTTTAGCCTGTCCAACCCGATAACGTCGTGAAGAACCACGATTGAATGGTGCACCTCCGTAGTCCCCTTGAATTCTCTACCGAATTTACCCAGTATCTCATTTGTCTTTTCTCTTAACTTCGGGTGCTCTTTCAGTAAATGGTCGGCTTCCTGAAGTGAGCCGTAACAACCATTACACGTCACGACTATCTCCAGGTCCATCTCCTCCGCGATAGTGAGATTTCGTGCTGCAACAGGAAGCCACGTATGCATGTCAAAAGAGCCAAAGACACCCGGCGCTGGGCAACAGGAAGCACCCATCATCTCCTTCGTCTCTATCCCAAACTCTTTAAGTATCTTCTTCGTCCCCGCTTCTATTCCCGGATACCGGTTCGGCGTGATACAGCCGAGGAAATAAGCGTATGTTTTCGATTCTTCCGTCATTTCTTACCTCCTTTTTTTTCCATTCCCTTTAAATTCATCGCATCCCAATCAAAATCAATCATCGCATCATATCCGGTTGTTCTGAATATTGTTTGCACCTGTTCCAGTTGTTCTTTGTATTTCTGCGTGGTCGGAGGTTGCGACTCGAGACCAACCGCCTCCCTCAGCTTCATCTGGTCTGCACCTATCGGCACTGCGTGACCGGTTTTTAGCACGTAAACGCCAATCATCCTGTGTGGTACAGACATGTGCCCCTCTTTCGCTGCTAAGTTCCTTATCGTCCTTATTATATCGGTTGTTTTCACTCCCTTTGGACATCGCTCATAGCAGGTGTAACATGTCGAGCAGAACCACAGTTCCGGGGCATTAAAAATCTCCTCACGCAAATCTACCAGAGCCATTTGAAATAACTTTCTCGTCCTTAACGCCGTGTTCCTTCCCGATGGACAGCTTCCCGTACACTTACCGCATTGCACACACTCCCTGAGCGTTTCCATGTGCTCCTCGCCAAAAACTTCTCCTCCATGAGCAACTATGTCCTCATATAACGTTCCCATTTGTGTATTCCTCCTTATCTTTTATTTTGCTTATCTCTTTCTTTTTACATGACTTAACATTTACGTTATAAATAATTTGCGGTTTTTTCATTATATATTCGAGAAAGGAATAATACAAAAATAAATTTAAAAGATGGCATATTCACACGTGAGACGAAGATACACCATCGTTGGCATAGACCCCGGCACTACGGTAGGAGTAGCCATGCTCGACCTTAACGGAAAGCCAATAGAAGTATTCAGCTCAAAAAATTATTCGGTATCTGATGCGATAGCACGGATAATAGCGCTTGGGAATCCTTTGATAGTCGCTTCTGACGTTACCCCCATGCCCTCGATGGTAAAAAAGATAAGCCGTATTTTCTCTTCCCCGGTTCACGAATTAGACGAATCGTTGTCAACGGAAGAGAAAGTTGCACTGACGAAAGGCGAGGGCTACGAATATAAAAATGTGCATGAGAGGGACGCATTAGCCGCTTGCGTTAATGCATTCCGGGGATATAAGAAGAAATTCTCGAAGGTGCAGAAGAAGACGCCGGCTGGAGTGGACGTAGAAGAAGTGAAGGCATTGGTGGTTAAAGGCGTGTCCATAAGTGCGGCGATAACCCGATTAATCAGTGCTAAAGAGGAGAAAAAGGAGGTTACGAAAGAGGAGGAGAAGCAGGAAGAGAAAAAGTGCGGTGAAGAAAGCGATGATATTCTCAGATTACGCAGAATTATGAAAGCGAAAGATGAGCGGATAGAAATGATGAAGGGGCTCGCGGCAGCTCTAAAGGCGCGGGTGGGGGAAAAAGAACTTGAAATAAGCAGTTTGAGGCGCAAGCTCGATTTTACGCGGTCCACGAGAAAGAAGGAGATAGAAAAAACAGAAGGGATGAGGAAGAGGGACAAGGAGATAGAAAGGCTGAGAGAGGAAGTAAAAGCGAGGAGGGTGGAGAATGCAGAGCTAATGGAGGTCATAGAAGCGCTAAAAGGAAAAAGAGAAGTAAAGGTGAAGGGCGGGAAAAGAATAAAAACGATAAAATCTTTCAGCCGGGCTGCAATATTGGATACGGACAGGAAATACGGGTTAAAAAAGGGGGACGTTGTATTCTTACAGGACGGCAGTGGAGGGGGAGCAAGCACAGCGGAATTACTGGCGAAGAAAGGCGTTGCTTCGGTAATATATGGTAAAGAGCTGTCGCATTTCGCAGCGGATAAGTTCTTTGAATTTGACATTCCCGCTTTTTCTACCGATGAAATACCGCTGTTGCTAAACGAGGGAGGCGTAAATGGAGAAGAAGGCGATTTCGCTTTTGTGGATCAACACTTGCTGAATGAAAAGATAGGTGAGTGGAAGAGGGTGAGGAAGAGAAAAAGGGAAAAGGCGGAAAAGAAAATTGTGTTTATCTGAGCACAAACTTTTTTGCGAAACAAAAACCGCTAAAAAATGATGGTTTCCTTGCTCAAACTTTCTTTTTAAAAGAAAGTTTGTTATCCTTAAAACGTCCTCAACTCGCCTCTAACCGCCATCTCCGTTATTTCCGTGATGTTTGAAAGCCAACCATCCATTATTCGCCCCACCTTCTTTTCCGCTACCCCGGGGTTTGCATCGCTCTTCGGGACAATCTGAGCAGTTATCACCTTCGGGTCGTCTATCCTTCTGCCTATCTCCGAGAGAATTTTTATATACACCTCTTGAATTCCATCTACGCTATCCACGACCTCGTTGGCTATTTTATCGGCAAGCAAATTGTATATCTTCCCGGTATGGTTCACCGGATTTTTTCCCGGCGTTCCTTCCATGCTAATAGGTCGGTTTGGCGTGATAAGCCCGTTGCACCTGTTACCACGACCCGCAGCACCGTCATCTCCCATCTCCGCTGAAGTCCCGGTCACCGTGATATAGACCGAATCGGGCGTGTCCGCCATGTTTACCTGGGTGTTTACTTCCCTGCTTGTATAAGATTCGGCTATGCCGCTTATGAAATCCCGTAATCGCTGCTTTGCCGCTTCATAGTGCTCGTAGTCATCCACGTATTTAGAGACGAAAGCATCGCCAATCGTTAAAATTATTTTATCTCTTTCTCTAAGCGCCATCACCTTCATATCCTCGCCTATCGCCTTATCCCTGTTGCGGTATTCCTCCATCACCCGGTTTTCCACATTAAGCGCTATGGATTCACTCTCCGAAAGCGGTGCATGTGCAACGCCAAAGGAGGTATCATTCGCCAGTGGTATTTCCCTATCCTTATCTCTAAAAACGGTTAAAAGGTCAAAAGAACCACGTCCCAATTTGCTATCCACCACAACGTGGCTATCCACATCCAAATTCCTTATGTTCCGCAGATAATCCTTCGCTGCTTTCATCGCTATCGTATCAACGGCAATTTCTTCGCCCTCAAATTCTCGCGTTGCCCGCCCCCCCTAACAAAACGTATATCGGCGAAATAACCTCGCCACCACCATATTTCGGGTTCGACCTGCCGGCAACGAGTTGCACTTTATCCGTGTTGTGATGCAATATCATCCCGCACTTTCTTTTATACTCCTTACACAACGCTACACTAACCGCTTCTGCTATACCATCGCATAAACTGTCCGGATGCCCCAGTCCTTTTCTTTCCACCATCTCTATCTCTAGCTCCTCAACAGGTTCCCGGTTCACAAATTCAACTTTTATATTCCTTTTTATCGAATCGCCTACGCTCATTTTTTCGCTCCCTCAAACTTTCTCCCGGAGAATGTTAGTTAGTTAGTAAAGACTCCTTTTAAAGAAAGGTTTTTGCTTTGTCAGAAAGTATCGCACTGTTGCCCGCGGGGTCATCTATTATTAACGTCATGCTCGCTTTACCCGACTTTATTTCCGCTATTTGCTTCAAAACCGCATTTGCACGCTTCTTTTTTTTACCCTCGACGTTCCTGCTCAGCATCTTCACCACTTCTTCCACTCGCTTCAACACACCTTCCACCGTAGAAATGAAGGATTCTCCTCGCCTCGGCTTCACGCTTACACCCAACTCCGGTATCTCAACGCTTCCGAACGAAGACCTTATCACCCTTACGTTCAAATCCTGCGTTGACGAAATCACCATCTCATGTCTTCTCCTCTTCTCACCCGATAATATCATTACGTCAGTAAAGCGAAATCCACAAGAGGGACAAACCGCGGTAAACATCATGGCATCGCCAAAATAAGGAATTTCATAAGGTAAAAAATGCAATTCGCTTTCCGCTCCACAAATCTGGCATTTCTCTTTCACGTCACGTCACATCGAACTCCAATTCCGCATTGCACCGCTGCGCTGCACCGCCAGGCTACTTCCCACTCAATTTTTTCCTTTCTATCTTAATTCCCATTGGTGTCACTACCACCTGGTCATCACTTATACCGGCGATGTCCCCTCCTACGTCTAATGCAGCCATCTTCAAGTCTTTTATCGCTTTCTCTACCAGAACTTTGTCCTGCCTTGCCCGTGATATGTCCAGAATCAGCATATTGCCCGCATATATCTCCTTCTTCAATTCGGGAATATCGTATAACCCTGTCAATTCCGCAGTCTTTATGTACATCTTTACGCTTTCTTCGCCCTTTAGCCCCTCTTCATACTCTTCTATGTCCAGGTCCAGATAATCCGCCTCATTCTCTATTCCCTCCTTCTTCACAAATAGCTTCCCTAAACCGCCTTTTATCCCCATTTTTATTCCTTCCTCACCCCTTTTACTTTGTAATTATTATTCTCTCGTTCTAATACTTAAGAATATATTGTGGGGTAATCAATTAAAAAACTTTGCATAAGAAAATGGTATGGCATGAAGTTAGTAGAATGTCATCAAGCGTGCAGAGGTTTTATATAAACGTATCGCACTTTTTTATATAGGGATTATGGAAGAAAGATACAGCGCTAAGGATATTCAGGTGCTAAAAGACTTAACGGCGGTGCAAAAAAGACCCTCAATGTATATTGGCGACACCGGCACCAGGGGTCTTCACCACTTAGTAAACGAAGCGATAGACAACAGCGTGGATGAAGCTTTAATAGGTTTTTGCACTGTCATAGAGGTGATAATCCACCAGGATAACTCCGTGACGGTAATTGACAATGGAAGAGGGATTCCGGTTGACCTGCACGAGGAGTATAACCTTTCTGCGGTGGAAGTAGTGATGACGAAGCTGCATGCGGGTGGTAAATTTGATAACAAGGTTTATAAAGTAGCAGGTGGGCTGCATGGCGTTGGGATTTCGGTTGTTAATGCACTTTCAGAGTGGCTGGAGGTAGAAGTGAGGAGGAATGGACAGTG
>WJOV01000050.1 GCA_009618475.1 Methanosarcinales archaeon
TTCTTTCCTCGATGGCTGGAGAACGAGAGAGAAATGCTTACGGATTTTTTCGCTCTCGCAGACGGATAATCCGACCCTTCTCTTCAAACTGCTCGACCCTTCGGTAATAAGCGAGCCGATATTCGCAAGGGCACATTCTACGATAATGATGAGCGGCACGTTATGTCCAACCGCGATGTATGCCGATGTCTTAGGCGCTTCTCCTGATAGGCTTAAAGGGAAAGAAATAATTCTGAGGGAATACAAGTCGCCGTTTCCAGCGGAAAACAGGTTGATTGTCGTTACAAAAGAGCTTACGACGAAATATGCAAAAAGGGGTGAAGAGATGTACAGGAAGGTAGCCGGGAAGATTGGTGAAGTGGCTAAATATGTAGGCGGCGGCATGGCGGTCTTCTTTCCTTCTTATGCGCTTCTAAAAAACATTGCTGCGTATTTACCTCTGGAAGTAAAAAGAAGGGCGATAGTAGAGCGGAGAGGGATGAAGAAAGATGAGAAAAATAGGTTATATGAGATGCTAAGGGCGGATAAAGAAGGAATATTGCTTGCCGTGCAGGGCGGTTCGCTTTCCGAAGGCATGGATTATGAATCCAACACGCTGAAGGCGATTATCGTGGTTGGATTGCCGTTAAGTCCGCCAACGCTGGAGGTAAAGACGATAGAAGGCTATTATGCCGGTAAATACGGCGCTGAAAAGGGAAGGCTTTATGGTTATTACTACCCTGCGATAACAAAGGTGCTGCAAGCGGCTGGTAGGGGCATAAGAAGCGAGCACGACCGCTGCATCATCGTTCTAATGGATTACCGATTCGCAAAATACCCGTATAAAAACTGCCTTCCCCCGGATTTCGACATGACGTTTACAGATAGTGCGGAAGAGTATTGTAGAAAATTTTTTAATGTGGGAATACAAAGATAATAATAACCTGAGGAAAATTCACTCCGGAATGACCAAAGCCCGGGAAAGTGCCGATAGAGTTTGAAATACTGTGAAAAAAGAAATAGCCAGTGCAAAAGTCAAAATTGCACTTGCACTTTGCATCAGCAATTAATTACATTATAGCTACAACTCCTCATCAAGCCCTTCGAGTTCATCGCCGAATTCCTCTTCTACCTCTTTCTCCAGTTCAGCACCCTTACTGGCACCTAAAGCTTCTTTTAGTAACTCTCCTACGGAATTCCACGTTGCAAGTGCCTTTTCCTTATCATAAGAGAAATTAAAAGACTTCCTTGCCCAATCGCTTTCTACTATCTTTTTGCCTTCCATCTTTCGCACCCAGTGCTGCGCTATCGAGATGAACTTACCATATTGCCCTTCATTGACAGAACACCTCCATACCAATCTCGGGCTACCATCCTCATTTTTAATAATCACCCGATAGCCAACATCTTTTAATTCCTTTATACCCGGTCTTGTTTCGCTCATGTTTCTTCTTTCACCTTCACCTATACCCCTTTCATATTTTCTGTCAGTATATAAATTAGGTGAATACATTTAACTAAATATATCATTGTTGGTTATGAACAACGAAGTTCTGGATGTGGGCGTGGAAGATATTATTAGAAGGTTAATATCCAATCGAGACGAGACGTTCTTTGTGAATACAACCGTTAAAGTTATATCGGTAGAGAGAGGGATAAGGGAGGGGGATAGGTGGAGTTTAGGATATATTACAGCAGGGAATATAAAACATAGTGAAGAAGTTAAAATGGAATTCAGGGTTAATCTATGGGGTAAATTCTCTCTTTTAGTGAACGAATTGGCAGAAGGAGATATTTTGAACATCAGAAGAGGATTGGCAAAAAATTTTTCTTTTGGCGATAAAGTCTTTCCTCAGATAAATTGTGACGAGAAATACGGCTCTGAGGTGAAGATAGAATACGAGAGGGAGAGGATTGTCGTTGATGGCACGAATGTCGCATGTATGGCAAAAAAGGAAGGAAAGCCTAATATAGATAATATAGAAATGGTCAGGAGGGAGCTGGAAAAGGAGGGTTATGCTCCGGTAATTGTAGTGGATGCCAGCTTGCGACATAATGTTCCTGAGAGCGATAAGGAAAGGTTTGAACGATGGATAGAGGAGGAGAAAGTAATTCAAGCACCAGCGCAAGTGAGAGCGGATGATGCAATATTGAAATTTGCAAATGATAGAGGGCTGAAAGTAGTGAGCAATGATACATTCAGGGATTATGAAGAAGTTTATCCTTGGGTAAGAGACAGGAGCAAGAGGATTCCTTTTAATATAATAGGCACTCAGGCTATTTTGTATTTCAGGTGAAGATAGATTGGTTGATTTGCATAATAGAACCATTCTTGATCAAAAGATTAAATCAAAGGGGGAGGGCAAGATGGGTATTGAAGGCATAATGAGGGAATATTATGAAATTAAAGAGGAGATTAAGAAGTTGGAAACGAGGCGAAAGGAGCTTAGAGAAACCCTTTTTGATACTTTTTCCGCCAGGAACACTGACGAGATATATGCCGGAGATATATGGGTATACCGGGTGAATAGACCGAAAGTGAGTTGGGAAGAAACGGAGCTTAAATCAATTCTTGTCGCTAAAGGTTTGTGGGACGATGTGGTTATGGTAGATAACCAGAAGCTAAATAATTTAATCGCTGAGGGGGAAATTTCAGAAGCTGAAATAGAAAATTGTAAAAGAGAAAGTGATAGATGGTATATCTACGCAGAGAGAAAAGTAGGGAATATAAGAATAAAAGACCTCCAGAAAGGTGTCAGGTTCAGTGAACTCGATGCTATTGTTGTAGGCAAGGGAGAGCTGCGTCAGGGTATATCGAGGGTTGGTAAAAAATGGAGACTAAATTATCTATCAATTAAAGATAAAACAGGAAGTATAAAGCTCGTTTTATGGAATGAAAACACTAAAATAGCAGAAGATAGAAATGTGGGCGATAGAATAGTGGTAAAAGAGGGATATGTCAGCGAATATGCTAGAGGTGATGATAGAGAATTGCAGATCTCATTGCGAAAGGATAGCGATGTGGTGGTTATTGGTGCAAAAGAAGAGATGGAGGATTTAGAAAGAGAGATAGAGGAGGAGGAAGAGGAAGAGAAAGAAACAAAAAAAATAATAGAAGAAGGTTATGATGTATATGAGGGATACAAAGAGGATTCTTGGAGAGGAAAAAGTTAAGACCTTTATTGATGTGTTTTTCAGTAAGAGGATATTTAAATGTTGACCTGTACGAGAGAAGGAAAGAAGAAAAAGGTATTTAGAAGGTGACACGAAATGGATTTTGAAGAGATTTGGCAAGATATAATTAATAATCTCCATGAAGGAAAATTAATATACACATTAAGTCAAAGAGTTCAAAATAAAGTAACCTATGTCGGTAGAGATTATATCAAGGTGGTATCCGAAAAGACGGGAAGAGAAAGGAAATTTAAAAAAGAAGATTTTAAGCCTTTTGTTGATTGCTTGTTAAATAGAGGGACACTAGATTTTGTGCACGATTTACCAGAAAGAAATTGGATAGGCAGGGGTGCAATAATAATAGCCATTCTCACAAAGTTGGACTACATCAGTTATGACGTAGAGCCAAGAAGGCTCTTTTTAAATAGATAAGGAACTCAAAAGACAGTTATTGAAAAATGAACATCTGTAAATTTGTTTCAGGAACGAAATGCTGACGAGATTTGAAGCCGTAGATGTGAAAATAGACAGCTTGAGGAACGAGATGGAGAGCGATGAGTGGCAGAGTTTTGAAGCCATTGCTTGTTATTAGGTGTCTTCCAGTTCATCCAACACTAATATCTGCAATGCAGGTAAAGAGGGCAGACGAGCATCGTTGGTCAAGAAGAATGGAGCACCTGCGTGGATTGCCGTTGCCAGTTGAATAGCATCTGGTGTGCGAATATCATGCTCAGCACGTAGCCGAGCTGCCTCTTCGGCAACCTCATGAGTAAGCAGCATGGTAGTAAGGTACTCAGCATTGAGCAGGATTTCACGATATTGTTGGACCAACACGGTGTTACCATGTCGGAATGGATGAACCAACACCTCCAGCAAAGTTACGATAGAAGTAACCACCCGGAACTCGCCTCGATCCAGCGCAACGAAGAATGGGCGAACTTTATTCAAATAAGTTAGGTTTTCCTCGATGAAATAGATAAGAGGTGTAGTGTCCAGACCTACTACCTCTCCTCGCAGGTTTTCTATCCATCCCATGATGCCCGCTCCCGATCTATGTACTTTTGAGCATCAACACCCTGCCAGATTTCCTTGCCCAACCCTTGCAGTTCCAGAATACTGCGACGAGGCTGAGAAGCCATTCGGCATCGAACCAATGCCGCTAATTCTTCTAACAGGCGAAGCTGCTCAGCAGGGTCGAGCCGTTGTATTCGAACCAGCAGTTCGCCGTAATTCATTGTTTGCATCGCAGAGACCCCCTAACTCCTATCATTATATTTTTACTATGAAAATAGATACATAAAAAACTTTCGTTGCCAAACTAGAAAGGAAGTTAAGCGCACATGCCTAAACACTTTTTCTTTTTTAAAGAAAGGTTTATGAGTAAATCCTGATTATATCAGATAGAACGGCACTTGCCGCTTCTATGGGTCCCGCACCTTTTCCGATGACTGTAATATCGCCCGCCAAATCCGTTTTTATTGTTGCAACGTTCAGCGTGCCTCCGACGTTCAGCGGGTCGTCTTTTGGAACTAACCGGGGCGCAACTTTCAGGCTCCCATCCCCGTTTACTTCTCCTATCAATTTTATCATGTAGCCTGCGTCATTAGCCAGTTTCAACGCATCTGGTGTTATCTCCGTGATGCCCGTCACCGCTACATCCTTGTAAGTCGCATCCATATCAAAAACGGAATTAGCCAAAATCACGAGTTTCACCGCGGTATCTATCCCCTCAACATCTTTGGAAGGGTCAGACTCCGCTATTCCTATCTCCTGCGCCTCCTTTAACACATGCTCGTAGGGCAGTCCTTCCTCTGCCATCCGCGTTAGAATATAGTTGCACGTGCCATTCAAAATGCCCTCTATGGATATTATCCCGTTGCCTGCGAGATTCTCCCTTACCAGCGAAATTATCGGCATAGCACCGCCTACCGCTGCTTCAAATCTTATTTCCTTTCCTCGCTTCGCTGCGAGTTCCATCAACCTTCTATACTCTAACGCCAGGGGACCTTTATTCGAGGTTATCACGTGTCTATCGGATTCCAATGCGGTAATTATATGCGTTAATCCCGGCTCTCCATCCTCGACATTCGTTGGCGTTGCCTCTACCATAATCTCGTGCTCTACATCTTTTATTACATCCAGACTCGTCATATCTTCCCGCTTTTTCACTGTCTTGTGCTTCATTATCGCATCTTCACCCAGTCCATTCTCATTTACAATAACACCTCTCAAGTCCGCTATGCCGACAATTTTTATATCTATACCGTGTTTTCTCGCTATCTCCTCACGTTTCCGCTTTACCACTTCCGCTACGCCGCGCCCTACGTTCCCAAACCCAATTATCGAAATCCTTACCGTTTTTGGTTTTGTCTTCATTTTCCACACACTCCAAATTAAACCGATGAGATAACCATGATGCCCTTTTTGTTCGCCGTGCGTTCCAATATATTCAAAGCTTCTTTCAGTTCTTCTTTCCCTATTGCGGATAGCGTAACCGAAGCAGAGGATTTCTTATCCACGCCGGGCATGGAAAGAGAAAGCTCCACCACTTCCGCAAATCCCGTGCTGTCTATACTATCTATCGTCTCTCTTATGTCGGTATGCACTATATGCCCGATTAGCAAAACAACTATTGATTCCTTCAGTCGCTCTTTCCCTATTCTTACCACGTTCACGCCTCGTGCCTTTAACGTTTCCACCAATCTGTCCAATCTCCGTTCCTCAATCTCAAGTACCAGTTGAATCGGTATCCGTCCTGAAGGCGTCTTTTTATCTCGCTGATGCAGCACACTGCGGAGATTACCCCCAAAATCCGATACGGGCTTCAATGCGAGCACTAACTGACCCGGTATGTCTTTTAACTCGATGTCCATGGATATTTTCATGATGATACCACCTACCTCTGTTTATGGTAAATAATAAAATAAATGGTAAGGTAATATTAAAAGAGTTATGATGAGCAGCACCACAAAAATTCTATCTCGAAAGAGTCCAAAGGGTGCATTACCGTGTAGGTCCCCAGGCAGAATGTAGGT
>WJOV01000039.1 GCA_009618475.1 Methanosarcinales archaeon
TTTCCCGGTAGTTCGGTTTTTATTTGCGTTCCCGCCGCGGTGATGGAAAAAGGATATTTCAATCAGTTTTAGATTATCTTCAGAGTGGAAAGTTTCTTGAAAGAAAGGTTTATAAGTAAAGGTTTTATTTATAAGAAACAGAATAAAACAAAGGAGCGTGAAGCGAACTGGCGAGGAAGAGACTGAAGGATAAGTGGAAAGCAAAAGAGTGGTACACGGTATTAGCACCGAAGATGTTCGGCGACGTGAAGGCAGGGGATAGTGTGGCAGACGAGCCATCAAAGTTAATAGGAAGACGAGTAGAGATGACCTTGGGAGACCTCACAGGCAAGCTCATAAAGAGTTCGAATTTGAAATTAGTGCTGGAGATAGACGATGTGGATCATAACATGGCTTATACAAAGTTCATAGGGCATAAGGTGGATAATGGTTATCTACGGAGTTTAGCGAGAAAAGGCATATCAAAGATAGACTCAAATATTAATGTCAGGACAAAAGATGGTGAGGAGATGTGTGTAAAATCGTCTTCTTTTACGCTAAAAAAGGCAAGTGGTTCACAGGTAAAGCTAATACGAAAGGTGATGGAGGAGATAATTATAAATAGAGCGAGTAGCTTAGAACTTAGCAACTATGTGCAAGAGATAATACTTGGGAAATTATCGTCTGACATATATAAGGCTGCGAAAAAGGTATATCCACTGAGGCGAGTGGAGATAACCAAGACGGAAAGGTGCGGTGGTGGAAATCCAGCGCAAAGCTGAGGAGATAACGAAATAAAATGAAACTAAAATTTCTTGGTGGTTGCAACGAAGTAGGACGTTCTGCAATGTTGGTAGATGGAAAGATAATCATAGATTATGGACTCAGACCATCGGACCCCCCGGAGATACCGCTGGGAAGTGGAACGATTTTGCCAAAGTCCGTGATTGTGTCGCATGCACATCTCGACCACTCAGGTATGGTTCCAAGTTTGATGGCTGGTGATATGGATATGGCACCGGATGTATATATGACCGCTGTAACGAGTGCTTTAACACAGCTTATGGGAAGAGACACGATAAAAGTAGGTAAAGACCAGGGATTCGTTTTCTTCGGGGAAGAAGACATCAGGAAAATGGATGCGCATACGCATACAGTCGCTTATGGTGAGAGGATTTCGTTAGACGGTTCCTCTAATTATGAGCTTGAGTTATGTAATGCGGGGCACATACCGGGTAGTTCCGCAATCTATCTGAGAAAAGAGAGTGAGGATATAAGCCTGCTTTACACCGGCGATATAAAAATGGATGCAACGCGGTTAATGAAAAGCGCTTCTCCCGATGAGTTCCCGGCTTCTGACATCTTGCTTATAGAAAGCACATATTACGACAGGGAGCATAGGAACAGGAAGGAATTGGAGCGGGAATTCATAGACTCCATTAAGGAAACCTTAGATTCCGGGGGTAATGCGATTGTCCCGTGTTTTGCCGTGGGCAGGACACAGGAGATAGTGATGATGTTGCACTCGTATGGACTGACCCCTTATGTGGATGGTATGGGACTGAGCGTTTTTAGTTTGTTCAGGAATCATCCTTCGTTCTTGAAAGATGCGAAGGCGTTGAATGCTGCTTTTAGTGATGCCCGGTTTGTGAACTCGAAGAGGCGAAAGAAAGCCATTTCCGAACCTTCCGTAATTGTCACCACCGCAGGAATGCTTAGCGGTGGACCGGTGTTATATTATCTGAAGAAGATACACAAAGACCCGAGGAGCAAAGTCCTGCTCACTGGCTATCAAATAGAGGGGACGAACGGGAGAAGGTTGGTAGAGGAAGGATGTGTGGAGACGAATGGAGAGGTAGTGAAAGTGAATGCAGGAGTGGAGCAATATGACTTCTCAGCGCACGCAGGTGATTCCGAGCTGAAGGAGTTGGTGTCACGATTTTGCAGGAATGGCACTGAGGTTGTGTTCATGGTTCATGGAGAACGTACGGAAGAATTTGCGGCATGGGGAAGGGATAATTTCGGATACAATGCGATAGCGCCGAAGAATGGAGAAGAGTTTGTAATAGAGTGAAGGAGTTCCTTTTTATAACCACAAGATTATAACCATTTTTTCTTCCTTTGTCCAATATTTTTAATTATTTAAGATGTTCTGGAAATAAAAGTTAGCAGCAAACTTTATTTATTACTAAATAGTAAGAACGACCATGATAACGAAACTGAGAATAACGGATTTCAGAGGGATAAAAGAAGGTGAGATAGAATTAGCTCCGTTGACAATCCTCTTAGGAGGAAATAACTCGGGGAAGACAACGATTCTTGAAGCGCTGTTCTTAGCCCCAAATCCTTTTCGCACGGTTCCTTATGTGATTGGTGGTAACACAGCGGCAGAAGTCATACATTCGATGCATGAAACTCTCAGCAGTGAGGGATATGCGTTTTTGCTTTACAATTATACCGCAAACCAAGTTGAATTAGGCTGTAAAGTGGATGGAGATGACTATGTGCTCCTATTCACTAAAAAAGACATGTATATTATTGTGTCCACAAACAAGCAAGAGACTGGAGAGATTTATCCAGCAACAGTTGATGGTAAAGAGATAAAAACATGTAAGATTGGAAGAATGCCTATGTCCGGGCTTTTGCAGGTTCCTAATATAGGAGCAGAAGAATTGCCCATAGATAATACGCTCTTAATCAGCTCAAAATTGGTCAAAATGGGTTATCAATACTTAGAGAAAAATTGGGCATCAATAATAAATTTGGGGATTTGCAAAAAAGTTGCTGAGGACGTCTCAGGGCTTGTTTATGATAATTACAGAGACATAACGATAGAACCCTTTCTTGGTGGTAAATTGGCGATTTATGGATTCTTAGAAGACGGGCGGAGGATAAGGCTTGGCGACCTTGGTGAAGGTGTCCAGAGTTATATAATTGCGAGGATTCTTTACGAATTAGAGAAACCGAAGGTCTTGCTCTGGGATGATATTGAAGCGCATCTCAACCCGAGAATGCTGCTGAGTATTGCTGAATGGTTTTTTGATATAGTAGAAAATGGCAATCAAGTCATTTTTACAACGCACAGTTTAGAGGCTGCGAGAACGATAGCGGGTTTGAACGAAGAAAAAACAACAATTTATCTGACTTCATTGGAAAAGAGCATTCTTAAAGCTGAGGGTCTCACGTTAAAGGATATAGAGGAGCTTCTCGATGCCGGAATTGATGTGAGAGTTGCGGAGCCATTTTTACTATGAAACTCTATCCGTTAGAGCTAAGCAGCAGATTAGTAACAAACATATCCAGAATTTCGAGGCGTCTTAAGATGGATGTTCTTGTCAAAGAAGTGGCTACGCGGGATTTGGATACTCTTGTGGTCATAGGTGACGGGACTCCCGATGATATAGCATTCCGCATAATTGCTTTCCATTTAAAGGGGGATAAAATTGCAGGGATAGTTAAACCTAAAGAGGAAAAGAGGATTGACTGTGTTGGTTTGATTCCTGCATACCTGAAAGGGAACATTCGCAAAATCATATTTTTAATGGATCAAGAAGACGACAAACTGAGTACAATTTATGAAACGATTCACGAGGGCGTGAAAAAGATTGCAACAGGTAAAATCAAAGTAATTGATGAAGAAAGCGAAAAAAGACTGAAAGTTTACGAATGTAAATATGGTAGCAAGGAATTTGAGTTGATACTCGTTATAAACGGTCTTGATGAAATCCATACAGACAAACACAGCATAGAAGACCATTTACTGAAAGCTGCGGAACTGCTTTCAATAGAAGTTGGAGATTTTGGAAATTCCAAAGAGGCTTGGAACTCCATCAAAGATCGTCATGAGGACATTTTTAAAAAATTAAAGAAGAAGAGGAAAATTGTGGAAGGTGTATTCCCGCAGCAAATTCAAGGATGTAAATATTTGGCGGAGAAGTTGTAAAGTTGCTTTTCCGACTTAAAGCCTATTCAACACCGCTTTTATCAATCCAACCGGTCCCGTCATCATCATGTCGCCTGCGGGAGCGGAAAAGATACCGAGTCCTTTCATTTTCGCCCTCTTCGGTCCCGTCAGCGATATTATCTCAGGCTGGTTTTCTTCTATTGCCAATGCTCCGTGTCCACCGTCATCAAAAACCTCTTTAAATGTTATTTCTCCATCTGACAGTTTTTTAATGTAGTAACCGAGCTTTTGTTTATCGAGTAGGCGAGTATGGTGCTCAAAAACACCGGTTATTCGTTCCTCGTTCACGGACATCGCAATGGTATGCGCATTTCCAACGTTTATGCAAATACGATTCTTCTTCTCTTTCACACGTTCGTCTTCAAGCGAGCCCAAGACCGCAGCGGGTCCCGTATCCATCATGAGGATGTGCCCTTTATGCCATTTTCTCACGGATTGGAACAGCGAGTGCATCCTGCTAAGATTTTCCGGCACGTTATCGAGATAAGCGAAGGATTCTATTCCAGTTCCTACCTTCTCCGCTATTAAACGAAACCTATTTTCTCTATCGGTAACTCCCCGCGGTGCTACACCGTGATCCTGGACCGCAATCGCAATAACGTCAAAAGAGGTGTTCACACCGAAAGAAGAAAGAAATTTTAAAAGCCCACGATCGAAGTCAGAAATTCTAATAAGTTTTGCTTTTTTGTTCTTGTCCACTTCCTCCTCTGATATAATTTCAATACCATAGCTCTTAACGAGTTCCAAATCGTCTCTCAGTGTTCTCGCGGCTCTTTCGGTCATGAAAACCCTGTAGTTCCTGAGATGGTCGAGCACGGCACGAGAGAAGGGTCCGCCGCCCATTGTGTCGCCATGGATTACCAAATCCTGCTTTGATTTCCTTATTTCGGATGCGAAGAAACGAGTGGGAGAGGGTAGAACGAGCTTGTATGCGTTATCGAATCCTATCTCGTCGTCATAGACCATTATATCCTGCGTTCCGGCTCCTATGTCTATGGCAAGTATGTTCATAAGCTTTTTGGTTTGCGAATTTTACTAAAAACCCCCTTCTTTCACACTCCTTCCCCGTATCTCCCCCGCAACGTTCTCGTGCATCAATCGTCTCACTTCTTCCATATCGGTAGTCTGACCCAGAACCCACATCAACTTCACCAGCGCAGTTTCCGGCAGCATATCATCGCCTTCTATTATTCCGGCATGAAGTAAATCGCGACCGGTATCATACACCCTATCGCAAATAGTCCCGTATAAACATTGAGAAGTCGCCACTATAGGTATGCCACGTTTTATCGCACTCGCCACGGCTGGAATCCACTCCGCAGATACATGCCCTAATCCTGTTCCTTCCAGTACAATACCTTTGTAGCCCTGCGCTATGAAGAACTCGAGTATTGCAGGGTCTGCACCGGGATAGAACTTTATGAGACCGCATTTCTCCTCAAGCTTGTCTCTCAGTTCTAATTCCTTCTCGCCGCGCTTATTATACGCAGAGACGAACTCAAGCCTTATTTTTGCTATATCGCCCGTATCATAATACACCTTTCCTATTGGAACGTCATTTACCGATTGAAAAGCATCCCGTGCAGAAGTATGCATCTTCCTCACTTTCGTGCCTCGGTGAATGGAACAGAACTCGTCAGAGGTGCTGCCGTGCATCACAACCACAACTTCCGCAAGGTCGCTGCATGCAACTTTCGCTGCGCATATCGCATTCATTGCCGCATCGCTGGAAGGGCGGTCTGCACTACGCTGCGAACCCACGAGAACGACAGGCACGGGCGTTTGCAGCATGAAAGAGAGCGCAGCGGCGGTGTAGCCCATCGTATCCGTGCCGTGCGTGACGATTATACCTTCCGCACCGTTTTTTATCTCGTTATATACCTCCGCGGCGAGTTTCCGCCAGTATTCGGCACGCATATTCTCGCTCAGTATGCTGTAAATTACTTTTCCGCGGACGTTCGCTATTTCGCCTAATTCCGGGATTGTCTCAAGTATATCTTCAGTGGAGAATTGAGGAGAAACCGCACCGGTTCTGTAATCCACTTTAGAGGCTATTGTGCCGCCGGTGGAGAGAATGGACAAAACTGGCAAACTCTCTTTTACTTTTCTTATCCGCTTTTCTTCCGTTGTCCTTTCTTTTAATACTTCAGCCCTGTCTATAACCTCTATTTCCGCATTTCCAGGGCGCACCCCACTATTGTAAGAACGCGAAGGTTCTGGAGCGGTAACA
>WJOV01000037.1 GCA_009618475.1 Methanosarcinales archaeon
TGGAAGGACGAATATTTGGAAATATTCCAATAGACCTCGAACTCCGACTTTCAGTGGAGGACTCGCCTAACAGTGGAGGGAGCACAATTGATGCGATACGAGTATGCAAGCTTGCGCTGGATAGAGGAATTGCAGGACCGTTAATAGAAATATCTGCATATACGATGAAGCATCCGCCGATACAGTATCCAGACGAAGAAGCGAGAGAACTTCTGGAGCGATTTATAAGAGGGGACAGGGAAGTAATTGAAGATAGTTTTGGAGAAATAAGTGTTACAGGCTAAATCCCCACACCCATTTTTTTCTCTTTAGGTTTTATAACTCATGATAAACCTTTCTTTAAACCTTTTAAGAAGAGGTTTATCAAAAACGCTTCGCAAAAAGAAAGCTTTACCAAAGAAAAAAGGGAAGATATAAGTGGGAAGAGGATTCAATACGTCACGAGTGTTGCGGATGAATAAATGAAAGCGGTAATATTAGCAGCCGGTAAAGGAGAGAGACTATCGAAAGGAAAGAGCAAATTAAATGCAAAACCAAAACCTCTAATTCCTTTGCTTGGGCTTTCGCTTCTCGAAAGAGCGATTGTTTCGGCAAAAGAAAGCGGGATATACGATTTCGTGATTGTCGTAGGGTATAGAAGCGAAGAAGTTGTAAAATATGTGGAAGAGAAGCAGAATCGTTTAGGTCTAAATATAGATTTTGTCGAGAATGAAGAATGGGAGAAGGGGAATGGGCTATCGGTGTTGAAGGCGAGAGATTCACTACAAGAGAAAGAAGATTTCGTTCTTTTGATGTGCGACCATGTATTTGATTCGAGCATCTTAAAAGAACTGCTGGAATATGCAAAGAATAGAATAGGTAAATGTGTTTTATGCGTGGACGAGCCTGAAAACGTGTTTGATTTGGAAGATGCTACGAAAATACTGTTGGAAAGGAATAAGCCAAATGCAATAGGAAAAGGGATAAAAAATTACAACGCTGTTGATTGTGGTATTTTCTACTGCACCCCCGCGATATTCAATGCGTTGGAAGCGGAAAAGGGAAAAGGAAAGTATGAGTTGTCAGATGCGGTTCAATGCTTGATTGAATGCGATAAACTTGAGGTTTTTGACATTGGCGGCAGGTTCTGGTGCGATATAGATACGCCGGAGAGTTTAGAATATGCGAAGAATAAAATGTTGACGTCGCTTGAAAAGCCAACTGACGGCATCATTTCGAAATGTATAAACCGAAAGATCTCAAAGCGAATAACCGCAAGGATTGTGAACACAAATTTGACACCTACTCAAATAACCATTATCAGTTTTATCATGGCTTTGGCGTCTGCGGCTTTCTTCTTACTCGGTGAACACAAATATCTCATCATTGGCGGGATATTAGCACAGGCTTCTTCGATTATTGATGGATGTGATGGCGAGGTAGCGAGGTTGAAGTTTTTAACTACCGATTATGGTGCTTTTGTTGACTCCATTCTGGATAGATATGCAGATGGAATAATGATTTTAGGATTGATTTTTGGTTATTGGATGCTGCATGGTGGTATATCAGTGTGGATTATCGGTTTAGTTGCACTTCTTGGCTCGTTTATGATAAGTTATACGAATGCGAGGTATGAAGGAGTGTTTGAGAAACCCGGTGGAAATAGAGGGATACCAATAAGAAGAGATATGCGGTTGTTTATGATTATGATAGGTGCATTTCTGAATCAGGTCTTGGGTCTGATGCTGTTACTGGCAATACTTACGAATTTAGAGGTGGTGAGGCGAGTTTTCTCAATTAAAAGAATTATTACGAAAACCAAATTTTAAGAAAAAAAAAGGAGAATAAGAGAGAGAAAAATCTCTCTACTCCGCACTCTGCTCCACTTCCACACTTTCGCCTTCGCCTGTTTCTGCGGTTGTGACTGCTGGTTCAGCACCTGCAATCTCAACTGGCATTCGCAATCCCATCTCCGTCAACGCCTCTATCTGCGCATATACCTGTCTGTCGCGGAAATGCTTCATTGTCGCGGCTCCCGAAGGACATATTGAATTGCAACCGCCACAGCCTTTACACACGGCTTCGTTTACCGTCATTACTTGCCTCACCTCGTCAAGAATAAGCGCACCATACGGACAAATCTCTGCACAACTTCCGCAGCCTATGCAAATCTCCTCGTTTATCTGCGAAATCGCAGGTTCTATTTTTGCCCTACCCGTGACTAAATAGACGAGAGACCCAGCAGCAGCCGCTTTTCCCTGCGCTATGCTATCTGTTATATCCTTTGGACTTGCACAGCATCCTGCAATATATACGCCATCTGTTGCCGTATCAACCGGTCTGAGCTTGGGATGTGCCTCTGCCAGAAACCCGTCAGTGGATTTAGAAAGTTTTAGCATACTTACTATACTCTCCACGCCTTTATTGGGTTTCAATCCCACACCGAGCACCACAAGGTCGGCTTCCACTTCATACGGCTCGCCAAGCAGCGTATTCTCTCCACGCACCACCACTCTATCACTGCCCGGTTTCTTGTATATCTCACCCGGGAGTCCTCTTAAGTACATAACTCCCTCCGCCTTCACATCACCGTAAAACTCCTCAAACCCTTTCCCAAACGCTCTTATATCCTGAAAGCACACTTTTACGTTCGCATCCGGCAGTTTCTCCCTTACCCGATGCGCCTGTTTTGCTATGTACATGCAGCATACACGGGAACAGTATTCATTCCCCACTTGCTTATTCCTCGACCCGACACAGCTTATAAAAACAACGTCTTCCGGCTCTTTTCCGTTTACTACAATCTTCCCGCCCGTGGGACCACTCGGCGATGCCAACCGCTCGAACTCTAAGCCCGTAATCACGTTTGGATATACACCATACTTGTATTCTTCCGACACTCTCGGGTCCACGATGTCATACCCGGTTGCTACTATAATCGTTCCTACGTCCAACTCTACTGTCTCCTCGCCTTGCCCGAAATCTATCGCTCCCGGACTGCATGCCGCCGCGCACGGTGGAACTCCGCCTTCAGCCGTTGCATCACCACACTTCCCCTCTTTTAGCAACGAACAGTGTTCCGCATCAACGGTATAAACGGGCGGAACTGCATACGGGAAAGGTATGTAAATGGCGCTTCTCTTACTCAACTCTTCATTGAATTCGTCCGGTATATCTTTCACCGGGCATGCTTCTGTACATAAGCCACATCCCGTGCATTTCACTTCATCCACATATCTCGGCTTCCTCTTCACTTTCGCTTTATAATTACCCACGTAGCCTTCTATATCTTCAACCTCTGAATATGTCATCAGATTTATGTTCGGATGTGCTCCAACGTCTATCATTCTCGGCGTCAGGATAGAAGTCGAACGCTCGAGTGTGGGGAAAGTGCTGTCTAATTGTGCTGCGTGCCCGCCAATAGAGGGATTCTTCTCTACCAGATGCACCTTATAGCCACCATTTGCGATATCCTGCGCAGCATACATCCCGGTTATCCCACCCCCTATCACCAGCACTTCCGGAGTGACATCCACTTCCTTCTCATCTATTGACTCCAATAACGAACTTCGCGCAACCGAACTTCTTATCAATTCCTTCGACTTCTCAAGCGCTTCTCCCGGATAATCCCCGTGTGGCCAGCTACAATGTTCCCTTATGTTCGTCATTTCATAGTAAAACGGGTTAAGTCCCGAGTCCGAACAGGTCTTTCTGAAAGTGGGCTCGTGCATCCTCGGCGAACAAGAAGCTACTATCACTCTGTTCACTCTACCCTCTGCAATGTCTTTTCGTATCAGCTCTTGCCCCGGGTCCGAACACACAAATATATAGTGCCGTGCAATAACAACGTTTGGCAATGCCGCTGCATATCTCATAAGCTCATCTACATTCAATACCATCTTTATGTTTATTCCGCAGTGGCAGACGTAAACGCCAATCCTGGGTGCGTCCTCCAGCGCTCCAGCCGCCACACCCTCAACATATCCCTCCGCGGGGATTTTTGTATAATCGTATTCTTCTTCTCCCATCTTTTTTTCACCACCTAAGCTCCTATTTTCTCAGCCATTTGCCTTAATGACTTATACCCTATGCACACTTCTTCTTCCATCTCTGTTACTGAAGGTCTTATTTTCGCTTTACCCCTGGCTAAATAAGCAAGAAGAGCAGCAGCCGCAGCTTTTCCCTGTGCTACACTGTCCGGTATATCCTTCGGACCTTGAACGCATCCCGTAACAAAAACGCCTTCTACGTCCGTATCAACCGGTCTTAGCTTTGGATGTGCCTCTTTTGCAAAATTGTCCGAAGTTTGTGCGACACCAAGCATTTCCAGCAACTTATCTGTGCCTTCACTCGGTTTCAGACCTATTCCAAGCACTACAATGTCCGCTTCGAGTTCAAAAGGCTCACCAAGCATCGTATCTTCCGCTCTCACTATGACCCTATCACTGCCTGGTTTTTTGTATATCTCGGCTGCAAGTCCCCTTCGGTATGTAACACCCTCTCCCCTCACGCGGTCATAAAATTCCTCGAATCCTTTCCCGAATGCCCTTACGTCTTGATATAGCACTGTTATCTTACACCCATGAACCTTCTCCTCGAGCAAATGCGCCTGCTTCGCCAAATACATACAGCATACGCGAGAGCAGTATTCAAACCCTGTCTGTTTGTTCCTCGAGCCAACGCAGGACAGGAAAACCGCATCCTTCGGCTCTGGCATACCAGCTACCGTTATCTTCCCGGACGTTGGACCACTGGCTGAAGAATAGCGTTCAAACTCCAATCCGTGAATTACATTTGGATATACGCCATACTTATATTCCGGCATATCCGTCGAGTCCATGACATCCCACCCTGTCGCAACTATAATTGCTCCCACGTTCAACTCCACTATCTCTTCCGTCATGTCATGATTTATGCAATTTGGACCACATACCAGAACACAGGGAGGTGCTTCATCTTTGGATACTTCCTCGCCTCTCTCTTTCTTTCCCCTCGCTTCTCTCGTGCTTTCAAGCGTTGCTTTTCCACATTTTCCCTTCTTTACCATCAAACAAGTCTCTGCATCAGTGGTATAAACAGCGGGAATTGCAAAAGGAAAAGGTCTATATATCGGTGCTCTCTTCATCAGTCCTAAATCAAATTCGTTTGGAAACCTGTTATTTAGTCTGCAAGCATCTTCACACATCATGCATCCGTTGCATAGCGCCTCCTCTACGTATCTCGGCTTCCTCTTTACCTTCACTTTGAAATCCCCAACTGAGCCTTCCACGCCCGCTACCTCCGAATAACTCATCAGGTTTATGTTTGGGTGCGCGCCCACGTCCACCATCCTCGGCGTGAGAATACAGGCGGAACAATCGAGCGTTGGGAACGTCTTATCAAGCTGTGCCATGTGTCCACCGATGGAAGGCGTTCTCTCCACCAAATGCACCTTGAACCCCGCATCTGCGATATCCAATGCGGCATACATCCCCGCTATTCCTCCCCCTATCACTAACGCTTCTGGAACGACGTCAACCTCTTTCTCCTCTATTTTCTCTAAAAATGATTTTTCAACCTTGCCCTTTATTGATTCCATCACATTCCTCGTCGCTTCTTCCTTACCGATTACCGGTTTTTCCTTCTCTGCTTCTACTTCAGCTTCAGCTTCAGTCGCCATACCTTTTTCACCTCTGCTGATTATTCAGCTATCATTATATAAATTTTTTGCTTTTTTTCTCTCAAGTCACGGTGCCAACCTTCGCCTATCGCGAGGGAAAAGCACCACTTCTCTTATGTTTTCTATCTCCAACATGCTCATCAACAGTCTTTCAACGCCGAGCCCCCAGCCCGCATGCGGCGGCATCCCATAACGAAAAGCGTCGAGATAAAACTCAAAACTATCTGCGCTCAGCCCTTTTGATTCTATGTTCCTCTTCAGCAACTCGTATGAATGAACACGCTGCGAGCCAGAAGCGAGCTCTAATCTTGGATGCATCAGGTCAAACGCATTGCAAATACTTTTACCTTCCGCAGCAGGCTGTGCATAAAACGGCTTTATCGCACATGGCCAATCTGTAATGAAATAAAGCTCGCCTATTATCTCGCCCAGCGTACGTTCTGCTGAAGTGCCGAGGTCTTCGCCCCATTCTATCTCCTCACCCGCACCGGAAAGTAGTTCTATCGCATCGTCATAAGTTATACGCCT
>WJOV01000139.1 GCA_009618475.1 Methanosarcinales archaeon
CAATGAAGTTATTGTGGTCGATATTATTGTTATAGCTGTTATACGCCTTTATTCCATAGTTACCGTTGTCGCGTATGGTGTTGTAGGTTATGTTGGTGTAGTTCCCGAAGAGGTATATTCCATACGTTGTGCTGTTTGATATGGTGTTCTTCTTCACGGTGCAGTTGAGCCCTATGAGGTCAATGCCGTCTATCTTGCTGCCGTTGATTGTATTGTTCGTTATGTTGACGTGGTCCGGGTCATCACTGCCCAGTGGTACTTCTCCCACTTTTATGCCGTAGTATGAGTTGTTCAGCATCTTGCTGCCGTTGATTGTTCCATTCGAGAGGTTATGCAGATACACGCCGCTGTGTGCGCAGTTCTCGATCGTGCAGTTGTTGATTACGAACTTCGTAGTCGCATTCAGGTTCTTTATGGTAATGCCGTTACCTGCACAGTTCACTATCGCGGAAGTTCCCGTGAAGTTCTGGATATAGTAGGTATTTCCGCTGTGCGAAACACTACCCGCTCCGAGTAATCCATTGTTACTCTCTGTCACGAGGTCGTCAAAGTCGCTGTAGCTCTCTACAACGATGACGTAGCCAACATGTGCCTTCACGGTTGTCGCGTTGTTGTTCTCGTTCGATTCAGGTATGTCTCCGTCAATGTCGGCAATCACCTTGAAGTCATAACAGCCTTTCGGTAGATTCACACCCGTGAAGCTTACCTCTGTGCTGCTGCCTGCATTCAGTGACGCGACCGTTTGTTTTGTGCTCTTCAAGACATCGTTGGCATATAGACTCACGTTGAACTGATTATCAATGTCAACACTGCCCCAATTCTTTACCGTTGCTTTTATCGTAGAGGCATGGTTTGGTCTCGGTGTGCCAACGTCAATCTCGGTGACCGTAAGATCCTGCTCCACCTTGTCCATAAAAATCCCCATCACTGGATGAACAGAGGGATCAGTACTCTCAGTATTGTCCCACATCATGTTTTGAGTATTGTCGTTCTCTATCCAACCGCTTGGTATTATCTCTTTCGTCACCGTGGTCCGCGGTATACCATTATGCACTTTATGATTATTGAAGTATACCCCTTCGGACTGCCCTGCAGTCAGCGCAAGATGCCACAGCGTGCCATTCCTCCCGGTAGTAACAGGTCCGTTGAACCATGTCGTGCTGGTAGTCGCTCCGAGGTCCTCATAACCCTGGTTGACCCAGTAGTGCATTTCCGAGTACTTTGTCGTATTCTCAAGCACCGCGACCATATACACCCACATACATCTACCATCCCACCAGTTGGTATTATCAACTGTTATATTATTAGACCCTGCGCTTACTTTATCCGTCACGTTCCAGTACACCCAGTGTGTGCCGGAACCGCCCATGTAAAACCCATCGGTTTCATCATTTTGGCAATTATTCGGGGAACCCGCACCGTTTACGGCGGGAATAGACTGGTTGTCGGTCCAGCACTGGGTTGCATTGCAAAACGTTGCGTTCGTCCATCCACCAGAATCTGGATTGCCACCCCAGATGTGCCAGTAAACACGTGCCCATTTTATGGTCACCCCATCTGGTATGTCTTCAAAGTTCACAAGTTCGTAGTCATCACCAAGTTCTGATTCACCATCTCCATCTACGTACACAGTACCATTAAGCGAGCCGTTTGTGCCGTACGAACCTGCGCCACTCGTGGATACCGCGGGTTTGCAGGGAGCAGCCATCGCCGGCGTGCTGAGTGCTGCTAATGCTAATACTGCTATCATCACTATTGGTATTGCTATATATCTTGTGTTCATTTTTTTTTCTTTTCACCTCCTAAATTTTTATAAGGGAATAGCGAATAGGCAAATAGGGAAATAGGGAAAATTTCCCCATTGGCTATTGCCTACCTGGCTATTGGCTATTTATCCCCATCGCCTCCTTGCTTTTTAGTTAAAGGGAATAGGCATGCCCTTGGTACTCCGCTGTTGCCCATTTCATCACCCCACTAAGTTTGTTTTCACCTTCTTCACCTCGCCTTCTTCCCCATCGCCCCCGCATGGACTTGCACCACGCATCAAACTGCTTCGCAGGGGCATATTTTTTCCACATCTCTTCTTTCCACATCGCTTTTTCATCCCTTTTTTTCTTTTAGCACAGGTTTTCTTTTTCCCAAAAAGAAAAAGTGTGCTCATATCTTCGTTCTTTTTTTATCCCTTATATAATAACTTTATATTTTTCTATTGCGCTTATTGTTAAGAAATTATCCATTAATAAAATGATTTTCTATGGAAATGATACTTATATGAATATACCGGATTCGATGCCGTTACTTTGAACGTACTTGTATAGCCGAAATAAAAAAACCACGAGAGTTCACGAGATTAACACAAACCTTTTTGCAAGCAAAAAGCTTTACCAAAAAATCTTTAAGGAAAACGACTTTCTTTAGTTTCTTTGATCAAACTTTCTTTCTAAAGAAAGTTTGTGTGGAAATCTGTGTAATCTTGTGGTTAGTTAGCTAAACGAATACATGAATTTAAATATCCACGTCCACCACATCCAGTTCCTTCACTTCCGCTTCGGTTCCGAGCAACGCGCTTAAACTCGGCTTCGTTCTTCCTCCGTCTCCTGATATGAGTTCTTTTATATACAAACCGCCATCGCATTTTATTTCCACAGAAATAGGCTCTTCAAAAGAGACCAATCTTGCACTATGCACTTTTCTTTTCCTTACCAAATCCGCCCTTCTGTGCAATACGCGCGTTGGTGTCCTCTGTTCTATCACAGCACCACTTAGCTTAGTTACGGCATCTCGTAAATCCGCTTCTTTTATCCCCGTCTTTAGCTCCACTTCGACACTGTATGTCTTATCCGCCTTCGCATTTTTTATCTTCGCTACCATTTCTTTTTTCACGTATTGAAGACCCGTTACTTCCAGTTTACCCTCATTCTCTTCTTTCACTTTTTCCGCTAACATCCGCAAATCCACTTTCCTCCGTCCCGGCTCCTTTATCTCGACCACAAACGGGCGACCGGAACCGAGCATTCGAGCATCTATGTCCTCTCTGCCGCATCCATGCAATATCATGTCTTCACCATTGAACTCCGCCAATATCGAGCCGCTTATCAGCTCCTCTACGGATTCCGCATACATCTTCCCGGTGAAATTGCACCTCTCGCAGCCTCTCCCCCGGCACTCACGGCAGAACCATCTCGTTTGTGGTATCCCCCTCTTGAACTTCCTGTATCTACCGCAAATGAAAACCGAGTTTACCTGCAACTCCACCTTTTCCGTCCACAAATTTAAAATTACTACGAGGTCAGGCCTCTCAAAATCGGCTATTTTACCTGTTTCATGCTCTATTCGCTTCCCTACTTCTCTATTCAACTCCGCCTTCAACGGCTCGGCATAAGAAGCACCTGCAATCTCCCATAACAGCTCCTCGTTCTCCAGAAGCATCCCGCTTACTTTTGTGCCCACCAGGAAGGAATCGAATTCGTATTCCTTCAACGCTCCTAATGCTTTTGATACCCACGCTTCTAAATTATCAAATATGCTATTGCATACCCAGCATTTACCTTCTTTTAACGCCTCCCCTTTAGTTCTCAAAACTTCTTTCAGTATCTCCCCCCTTTTCTCGTTTGATACCCCGGAAGAAATCTTTGCAAATTGTCTGCCAAGGCAATTGTCGCAGATAGGTCCTTCTTCTGTTATTTTTCGTGCTGTTTCTATTACTACATCCGCTCTTAACTCGCCAAAGTTCTCCGCTCTCATTTTTATAAGATACATATTTTCTCTATCCTTTCATTTAATTTTCATGCGTTGTAAATAAAAATTAGGATATATGGAGAAGGGCACGAAAAACAATCATAAGGGATATTTAAAGATTTAGAGCTTTTATATCAATTGAAACTTATTTTTAACTGAGGAAAAAGCTTTTATAGAAGAAAGAAGAATTTAAATATGGTGTAGCATCTATCCCCTTGTGCTATGCCGTGGTATCACAGGTGAGAAAGATGTCAAAGAAGAGAAGAACGAAGATAGAAGTAATAAGAGACGTGCTTGAGGTAGTCAGAAAGAGCGAGGAAGTGAAAAAGACTGAAATCGTATATGGTGCGAATTTAAATTTCGGGCGTGCATCAGGGATAATAAAATGGCTAATAGCGGGTGGATTAATAGTGTCCGGGTCGAATAGATACAAAATAACAGAGAAGGGAGAGGATATTTTAAGAGAACTCGAAAAGGTCGCAACATTATTCAAGCCTTAGCTTAACTCAGATAAATCTTACCTAAGGTTCTAACTTTTGATTCTAACCAGCTACGGCGGTTTCTTATGAATGCTTTCCAAATCTATTACTTAATGCCGGAGAGGAAATGAGAGTGATAGAGTGGCTGTGTGGAATATGGGCGCTTGGGTTGGGTGCTCGAATGACTTTAGAGCTGGTTTTATGTGATGGTTGGATACACGTTCCAAAAAATTCTATAAACATATTTTTTGATTTTGGTACGCTTGCAGTGCTTGGTATGCTTGTTACAGTGATTATAACCCGTGAGTTTATCATAGAAGCGAGAAAGAAGGTGGAGGCAAAAGAAAATGCTTAAAATCTTACAGCGTCCCGTGATATTTGTACGCTTAGAAGAGCATCGCGATTTTAATGGGATTGCTGTGGATGCGTCGTTATACTTCCCTGCAACTGACGAATACATGCTATTCCGCGACTTTCTGGAACTAACGTCACTTCCGAGAAGGTATAAAAACGCCAATACAGAACTTATGAAAGGATTACTCGCTACTCTGCGAACGTGTGGTCTTGAATATGAGGATGCCGATAGTGGAAGTGGATTACCCTTAAAAATTACGAGTTAAACAACTACCTTTGTTCTTGCACTCCGGACAAAATTTTCGGCAAACCCGGTATAAGAAGCGGCATGAAGATGAACAAAAGAAGCGAGGCAGTTTTTCGATACAATGCCGTCCATTCCGTCTTTTATACCTTCCCCTCTGCGTATTTTATAAGCAAAATCAACGTTTGCCATATCTTCGAGCAGTATTTTAGAATGATGAAATTCATGCCCCTTAAACCTGCTGCCTTTTTTTCCTAAGATACAATCCTTCCGAAACTCACCCTCCACATAGTTTATGACCCTCTTTTCGCCGCCCATCCTCGCCAATCCTTTTATCACACCGCACATCTCAAAACTACCGCCCTTATATTCGAGTTGTTCCATCAAATACATCAACCCGCCACATTCTGCATATATAACCCCGTAGCCCTCGTAAAAGTCTCTGAGGTAGTCGAGCATTTGCGTGTTCGAGGAAAGTTCAGCGACGTAAATCTCCGGAAAGCCACCACCAATGTAAACGGCATCCACTCCCCCCGGAAGCTTTTTATCCCTTATCGGGCTGAAATACACGACTTCCGCACCTTCTAAAGCGAGTAAATCCAACGTGTCCTGATAGTAAAAATTGAACGCCTCGTCAAAAGCCACGGCAATTCTGACTTTTGCCCCTTCACTTCTATCCGCATGAAAAATCCGTGTTTCCGGCGTTTTCAGAGCACGTGCAGACTTTGCAACCTCAAAAAGTATTTTTATATCCACTCCTTCATTCACCGACTTTTTTATCTCGTTCAAAACGACGTCGAAATCTTGCCCTCTGTTTTTACATTCCGTAGCGGTAATCAAGCCAAGGTGTCGCATGGAAATTCCCAGCTCGCTTTTACGAGGAATCTTACCGATGACTTTTACACCGCAATACTTCTCCACTGCCTTCTCCGCCTTCTCTCCATGTCTCTCGCTTCCAATATTGTTTAAAATAACGCCTGACATCTGCACTTCAGGGTCAAAACTTTTATAGCCGTTAACCACCGCGGCAACACTCCTCGTTATGCTGCCCGCATCAATCACAAGTATAACCGGACAGTGCAGAATCTTTGCTATCTGTGCCGTGCTCCCGGTGTCATCGAAATAGTTCAAACCTTCGTAAAGCCCCCGCACTCCTTCTATTACTGCAATATCCGCACCCTCGCAGCCTCTTATAAATAGCTCCTTCACCGTATCAGCAGGCATCAAAAAACCGTCCAGATTCCTCGACGGTCTGTCGGAAACCAACGTATGAAACCCGGGGTCTATATAGTCAAGTCCTACCTTGAACCCTTGAACTT
>WJOV01000163.1 GCA_009618475.1 Methanosarcinales archaeon
GAGCGTAATCTATCAATTCCCCGCCCTGTATTATTTCTCCAAACACGCTATGAGAAGGATGAGGCAATCTGCTTTCCTTATATGCATATACTTTCCCTTTCTCACTCCCCGTGTTCCTTACCGACAGATAATATTTTGATCTGTAATGGATGTTCTCAACTGGCAAACTAAGCCCTTTTAAAGATTCTGAAGCCAGATAAGTATGTGAAAAGTCATTCACGTGAAAAATACCGTCTCTCGTAAGCGATAAGAAATGCTCACTTGACATCGCCGCTTCTCGAAGTAGTCTTACCTTTGCAAATGTGAATATCTCCTGCCCTTCCTCTATCTCTGTATTCAAGTCCGAGGTGACGAATCCAATCCTCTCTGCTTTTGTTACAATAGGGCTTATCTCCTCTATCCTATCTCCCTCGTGCAAATCCGAAATAATGCTTCTCCCTCTCGTTAATCTCCCAATTACCGCATCGGTGCCAGTCCCATAAGCAGCTACGTGTTCTCGCTTGCTTATCATAAGGTATGCCATGCTTGGGTCAAAGCCGCCAAAACCGAAGAAAACATCCCATTTCCTGTATCTATGCTCGTTTTTTTCAACGCTTAGTTTCGTCTCTATCGGTCCAATACCCGTGATATCTTCACTTTCCCATCCTATCCTACCTCTTTCATTGCGGAATTTCTTATACACATTGTAGAATAAAGACCTCGCTTCAGTTTCAGCCTCTTTTCCTCTGACTATCTTTATCCTCGCCTCTCTCACTTCTGTTTTTATAGCGAATTCATTTTTTAACTCCACTTTCTCCTTCTCCGAGATAACGGCTATTACACTGCCCTGTTTGTATGCACCGCTTAGCTCTTCGATAATATCGCATAATCTCTTACTCCTGACTTCCTGTGTCTCGCCATTGAATTTGATTTTCATAACAATATTTTTAGTGTGTTGGATAACTTTTAAAGGTTATCTTTTTTTTCTTCTTTATTAAACTCAGGAACAATAAGAATTTTAGAAGGTGAACGTGTAAACTGCGGAGTTACGAAAATGGAAGTAAAATTACTTAGAGTAACGGAAGAAGGGATAGATTTGGTTGCCGAGGCTGCGAAGGTAAGTGGTGTTTTTTCGACGCAAAGCGCGAAGGAAATAGTTGAGCTAATTGTGGATAATGATTATTCATCCGTGCTTGAGCATATCGATTTGACTTTTGATATATCAAGGATAAGCGTGGCGCTGAGCCGGGAGTTGTTAGAACACCGGATAGCATCGCATACGGCGAGAAGCACGAGGTATATGGAAGAAAAGGGGTTCGACTACTATGTTCCGAGAGAGTTAGAGCGAAAAGGGAAAGAGGAAGAAGCGAGGATTTACAGGGAAGCGATGAAGAACGCTAAGGAAGCCTACACGAAGTTAAGAGAGCTCGGCATTGCGAAAGAACAGGCGAGATATGTCTTACCGCTGGCTTTGCATACGCACTATGTGGTAACGATGAACGTTCGGAGCTTGTTAAACTTCTTCATGCTCCGGCTCTGTGTCCGAGCGGCACCGGAAATCAGAGAGCTCACAATGCGCATGTATAAAATATGCCTGGACGAGTACCCCGCTATTTTCTCGAATATATGGTGTCGGGGCTTCACGCTTGGCGTATGCCCGGAGAATGAAGTTAGACCCAATGAATGTCCATTCAAAAAGATATTGCCGAAGAAGCAAGAGGTGAAGGGTAAATTCGAGGAGCGGGCGAAGAGGATAATAGAGAAGGAGCTGAAAACTTTTTAAGCAGCAAAACATTTTATAATGGAAATGGAAGAAGTCGTGAGGATAGTGGAGGAGGAAGGCGTAGTGCATAAAAATCCGATAGTGATAGCGGGCTTGCCGGATGTGGGTCTGGTGGGAACGATTGCAGCGTCTTACATCGTGGATAAGATGGGTTATAAGGAAATAGGCTACGTTGAATCTGATTTGTTTCCTCCTGTTATGGTAATACATGAGGGTAAATTAAAATGCCCTTTTGGCATATACGGCAACGGAAGTGTAATTGTGCTGTTATCGGAAGTTGTGGTGCCGCCAAACGCTATTTATCCACTGACGAGGGCTTTGACTGCGTGGATTAAAGAAATTGGCGCTAAACTCGTTATCCCAATAACCGGGCTGCCGGTAGAAAACCGAGTGGACATAAGTAAGCCAGAGGTATTTGCCGTGGGGAACAGCGAAGCAGCAGTAAAAGAGCTGAGGGAAAAGCAAATGGAGCTTTTGGAGGAGGGGTTTATTGCAGGGACTTACGCCATAATGCTAAGGGAATGCAGGAAGAGGGATTTGAATGCAATTTCTCTGCTCGCTCAATGCTTCCCTGTGTATCCCGACCCGGGTGCGGCGGCGTCTGCAATTGAGTCGCTTGAGATGTTTTTAAAATTAGGCATTGACGTAGGTGAGTTATTAGAAAAAGGTGAGGAAATAAAGCTAAAAGCCCGTGACCTTATGCGGCAGATAAACCTCTCTGCTCCGGAGATGCAGAAGGGCGTGGAGCAGGATATGCCCATCATGTATCGTTAAGTTAATTTATTTTAATTTAAGGGTTCAATAAATATCAAAGGATAGGGGGTGGAAAGAGGAATAGAATAGAAATGGAAATAGAAAGAAGGATGCTAAAGGCGACATGGGGCTATGACGGCAATTTAGAGCCGTTATATGAAGTGGAAGATAAAGAAGATGAGATACTGGTTACCTTTGACCTGCCGAGGGTGAGGAAAGAGAACGTGGAGATAAATACGACAGAGGATACGGTAGAGGTAATAGCGAAGATGAGCGATGCAGTTTGCTGGGAGCGGTGGGGCGGTATTCAGAAGAAAATAACATTCCAGGCTTTCAGGAAACAAATAAGACTGCCAGAGAAGATAGAACCAGAAAAAGCCGCTGCTTCGTTTAAAAACGGCATTCTCAGGATAACGCTGCCTAAGATAAGAAGGAAGGTGTTTATACCGATAGAATAATAAATTGAGACTATGCCCTTTCCCCTTCCATCAGCATCAACTCGCCTTCTTTATTGAGTTCAATTCTTATGCCAGTGAAGCCGGTTTCTGAAAGCACTTCTTCTAAACGCTCCCTCGTGAAATACCTCTTCGCATGTGCATGACTTCTTGTCCGTGCGACACCGCCCACCCAGTCAATGACCAATATCCTACCGCCTTCTTTCAGCACACGCCTCGATTCCCTTAAAGCAGCCTCTGGATTAGCCATTTCATGCAGTGCCTTTAGCGATACGACAAAATCGAAGCTGTGGTTTGCGAAAGCCATTTCCTCCGCTGATTGCACCTCAAACGTGACTGAAGACGATTTTAATCGCACTTTTTCTATGCGCTCTCGCCCGGGGTCAATTCCTGTCACATCACATCCCGTCGCTTCTCTTAAATATATGGCAAGTTTTCCAGTGCCGCATCCAATATCCAGTATTTTTAGCTCCGTCTCTTCTTTTTCTGCCTTTATCCGCTCACACAGTTCTTTCACCAGTTCAACTTCATTCGCCAATAACTCCATTGTAATTACTCAAAACACTTTTTCTTTTTTAAAAATGTTTCTCGTGGTTATTTATAAAAGGAACTTCGCAAGGCTGAAGAGCATCCGCGGATTCTTCTTTATCATTTCTTTCAACAACGCTCGTTCACTGAACTCCTTTATTCTCGTTTCTCCTGCTAAGGCATGAAAAAACTCGTTCTGCTCCTGGCTGCTCAGGTTCAACACGATGTCCTTTATCTTCAATCCCACATACAGGACTTTACCAAACTCTTTTCTCCATCTCTTCTCGTATTCGCGCAGCCTTCTCTTTGAAAAGTTCTTTTCATGCACCGCTTTTGCAATCACGTCACCTGCTATTGCCCCACCTTGCATTGCCTCTAAGATACCGCCACCGGTGATAGGATTGACGTGCCGTGCAGCATCACCTACTAAAATCATCCCATTTGCTACCGTTTCATACGTCGGCCCGCTCAATGGCACTGCACCATACATCTCTGCTATTACCGCCCCATCCGGGAATCTATCATTTACGAATGCGTTTAGATAATCGCGTGCACGATGGTTTTCACCGGAAACGTCACCACCTATTCCCACACCTACGTTTGCACTATCCTCTCCTTTGGGAAATACCCAGGCATACCCCTTTGGGGCGATGTCTTCGCCAAAGAAAATTTCACAATAGTCCTTGTTGAATTCAATGTCGCACATAAGGAACTGTGCACAGGTTACAACGTCAGCTAAGCGCAGTGTTGTGTCAATACCGCCCCACCTGCCAATCCTTGATTCCACGCCATCTGCACCAACAACCACGTCCGCGGAAATACGTATTTCTTCACCTCCGTTGCCACTTCTTACATACACGCCCTTTGCATACCCTTCTTCTCGAACAACACCGTAAGCCTGCGTCCTAACTCGCACTTCCGCACCCGCTCGCGCAGCTTCCTCTGCCAGAAACTTATCAAATACCCGCCTTTCCAGCACGTATCCCGTATCTTCCACACCATCAACCGATAAAACCACCTTCGTGCCGTCAGGACCGTATGTGATTGTTCCCTTAAACGCCGTGCATATCCACCTGGAATCAACGTCAACTAACCTCTCTATTTCTTTGCTTACGCCCTCAGCGCATTTCACCGGCACGCCTATCTCCGGATTCCTCTCGATTAAAAGGACGTTCAATCCCTTTTCAGCAGCGGTTTTCGCGGTTATACTGCCCGCGGGTCCTGCTCCCACCACGATGACATCGTATTTCTCCTCTTTCATAAGCCGTGCATAAATGTTTATAATAGCAAACTTTATATTAACCAATTGTAATAATGTGAAATAGGAAAAGCAGAAACAATGGAAGAAGCGAAAGAAGTAGTAAAACAACAGCATTGGATGAATCGTTACTTAGAGCGATTAAACAGTGAAGACGGCATGTCCGCAGAAGAGATACATGAAGAAGAAAACGCACGCCGTGCCAAAGAGGGTTTACCTCTGCTAAAATTCAATTCGATCGGTCGTACGTTAAACACGTTTGGCCATCCGAAGGCAGGCACTAAGCATAAGCAGCACTTGGCACCTGTTAAACCAGTGCGCATAGGCACGTTCATGAAGGACATAAAGCGAAAAGTAGAAAAACTTAGCGAACTCATCAAAGAAGAAAGGGTATCTCACGTGGAAGAAGAATTTATCTGGCTATTTATAGAAAACTACCCGGAACCACAGATAGTGGATATGCTGCAAGTGGATAAAATAGAACTGGAGAAAATTAAGAAGAAGTTGGACCTGAGCTAACTAATCCCTTTTAATATTCTCCTCCCTCTTCTTCTTATGCCCGATAAGGAAGTCCAGTTGTGCCGGGTCTGCCTCACCGAAATCCGCATATCCCTTCTTTTTGATGAACTCTATAATCTTCTTCGCATTCTCTTCACGCACCGCCACCGTTGAAAATCCCGCTGCACTGCCCACGCTTCCTACACTCACATCGCTTTCCACCGCAGTGAAGTCCGTGCAAACGTTGCATCCGCTTGGAAGTATCTCTTCAAGTGCTTTCACCTTGAATTTCACCTCACCATCGGTCATAGTAGCGATGAACTTACCCATCGTTATATCCGTTTTAATGAGCTTAGAGAAATCAACACCTTTCTCTTTTAGATATTTTGTGAGTTCATTATGATGAAAATTTTCAGTGCAGAACAAACCCACAACGAGTTTTATCCGCTCACGGAAAAAGGGGAACTCCTGCTGTAGTTTTCTAACTCCCGAAACCATACATGGCGTTCCGACAATACCAACACCCTTCTTTGTGAACCTTGCCGCTTTCTTCAGTTCGGGAAGCACACTCGCAAACGTATATTTTGTCCCTCCTAACGGGAGAACTTCAAGCTGTTCGGGGTCTCGCACGTGGAAAATCTCGGTCACCCACTGCTCATCTCTGCCAACAAACAAACCACGGTCTATCATTCCCATTTCCATCGCTGACACGATAAGTTCTGTCGCCATTGCTCCATCCTGTCCTTTGAACCGCTTCGACTGCCCCGTGGATGGAATAATCGCAACAGATGGAGTGGAATTTCCGA
>WJOV01000143.1 GCA_009618475.1 Methanosarcinales archaeon
CTTGGGAAACCGAATAATTCATACGCATATCTGTGCTGTTCGTGATAATCTATAATCCCAACGTAAGGCGGGGAGGTAAATATACCATCTATCTGGGAACAGATTGCTGTTATTCTGGCTAAAGGTGCTGGCAATTATGCTGAGAGGCAATATAAATTACTTGGTGAGATAGATGCTGATACTGAAGAACTCATCCGTGAAATTCACTACAAATTAAGGAAAGGTGAAATTGCTGCAATCACGATAGATGAAATAGAACGAATTAAAAAGAGAATAAAGAAGGGAGAGGCTAAGATTGACCCAGATTCAGTTGTAGATTTGTTCGTGAGAATAAAAGGCGAAGAAAACTACTTCGACATAACGAGTGCAAAGCCAAATAAGAAAGAGTTCGTTGCGTTGAAACTAAAACTTCTGAGATGGGGTGCTTTAAGGCTGAGCCAGAATGAAAAAGCTAACGTCTTTACAAGACTTGCGATTCCTTATAATCCCTATTATCCTGAACCTTACGAGCGTTGGACATTAAGGGGGTTATACGATTTAGATAAGGGTGAAATTATAGTTGGTGACGATTTTTGGAACTTTGTTGCTTCCGATAACATCTATGAAGAGCTATTAGATGTGTTTCAAGAAGTAGGAGAAGATTTGAGGGATGAGGTTGATGAAAAGTTTGCAGAGTTTAGAACGGGAAGATAGTAGGATGATGAGTGACCAACAGAGCGAATTTGTCTTTTGTGCCTGCGAGTCCAATCCTATTTCTGCTGACTCGCAGCCTACGAGAGATTTCTCTTATCACGCTGTAAGAGTCCCAGTTCTCCTTTGTCAGCTCTGCAATCAGGTATTTTCCTTCTTCACCTTCTTCTCTATTTGTAATTTCACGAACGAAAAAGTCAGAGGGTTTTGTTTTTATAATTCCTCCTATTCCTTCGGTTTTCGTAAAGTAGAACCATATTCCTATTCGTTTTTCAAATTCCTGGCTTTCTTTTAGCTCGGGTTCGCTTTTTTCAGCCATAAGTGTCACGGCAACATGTCAAGATAACGGAAAGAAACGGGCTAAAAACGCCTATGCTGCATCTTTAGTCAACTTAGTGTGTATCCGTCTTTTTTTTCTGATATTTGCTTCCATTTTTACAATTGCTTTTCTAAACGAGTAAGTAATTCGATGAGCCTCTCCAAAATGATATTTTTCTGAAGAGTGGGGAAGTTGAGTAAAACGAGCTCCTTAGCATAAAGCTTCCCTATATACCGCCTTAAACTCTTTCTACCACCTTTACTGTCTCTATAATCTCGATGCCCCTTATTTATCTCAATGACTTTTCTTACCTCTTTCCATCTAGATCGCCAGCTTTCACGTGGTTCATAAACAAAGTCTGGCGTAGGTAAACCCTTTCCTCTTCCACTTTCTTTTTTCTTAGGAACAATTATGACAGTTGCGCTGGTCTCTCTTGTAATTGAGTTTTGTGTCGCTGTAACCTCTATAGTTGTCATACCCGTTTGGGATCCTGTTTTGAAAATGGCAATAGTTGAAGAATCGGCAACAAGGGTACCAAAGTGTCCCACCGCTTTCCAATCGAACACGACATTTTCTTCTATTGGCACTTCATTTACATCGTACGCTTTAGCAATAAACCTTTTTTCATTGTTTATTGACACATCTGAAAGACGAGGGCGAATAACTACTTTACCTAATGGGCCTGGTGTCTGATTAGGATTAGATGTTGGATGATATTCACCTCTCTCCGTACCCAAACCACGTTCTTCGTCTGTAATCTTTCCTCTTCGAGCTATTTCGAACCAACTATACTCCTCAGGAAGCTCACTCCATATATCTCTGAAGGCTTTTTGAACATCCTTCATAATTTCTTTACTGACTTTTTCCTCCTTTGCTTTTTCCTTTTCTTCAAGTAATTTGCGAATTTGAGGTTCTATTGATCTAACAGCTTCTAAAAAAGCCTGAAAAGAGTCGTCTTCCGGGACTATCCCATCACGAGTCCCTGGAGCTATTTTAAAATTTGGGTAATCCAATTCTCCTTCTATTTTATTTCTAACCCATGGATCGTGGTTAAGTTCATCTATTTCAAGAATACTTTTCCTAATCCTTGTTCCTCGTCGCATTATGTTTACGGTAGCAATATCCCCTTCTTTTGGAAAAATAACATAAAGTTCAGCTCTAATATCACCAAAACCTTTTGTTGGGATATTTTGTATGTTTTCGATTCTTTCTCCTCCGAATTTTTTAGGTTCAACTTCATATTTTTTACGTGATACTTTATCTTCAATGACAATTTTAACACCACTCTCTTTTATTCTTCCTCTAAGCTCAGTAGCCAAATATCTTTGGATTTTTTTCCCTGTGAGCACACGCTGCGCACTTTGATGCATCTCGCTTATATAAACATCAACCCCATGATGCTCACGCTCTTTTGAAGCCTTTGAAGCCTTGGTTTCGCGAGATTCTTCTATCATAATCATTTGATAGGTAGGTGAGTTTTTTGATTTAGATACCATTGTTAGTTCGTGACCTATGCACCAAAATCCAAGCAAACCTATACAAAATTCCCCTTGAATCCCCATTCTTTGTGCTTCAGTATATTTTCGCTTTATCGAATCGCATATATGAGTTTCAACGTACTCAAAATCCGGAATGCCCTTATTGTTTAATCGCACACCATCACCATCATCAGAAACTAACAAATAATTTTTCCTTTTCTCCTTTGCTCTTATTATCTTAACATGCCTTGCATGTGCATCTATGGAATTTTCTACAAGTTCTGCCACAGCCTTTTGTGGATTTGTTTGTGTTCTCGCAATTATTTCAATTGCATTCCATTCATCCCAAATCTTTAACTTACCTTCTCTTTCCTCAACCATTTTTACCTCCTTTCCATTTCATATTCTGCAAAAAATAACCAATCCTGAAACATATCTTCATCATATAGCGCCTTAAGAAGTGCAATGAGATAACCAACATTTTGACCAAGAACTATTTTTTTGAAGATTTTTCTGTTTTCCGCGGTGCCTTTTTTAAAAAAAATTAACTCCTTATCCAGTCTATAAAGAAGTTCTCGGATTTTAACAGCTCTTTCTTCTGTACTGCTTTCGTCACTTGGAAGAGAGAATTTTTTAACTATACAATTCTCACACACTCCATCAAAAGATTTTACCTTTTCACTTAAGTCTAAGATAATCTTTTGAAGCTCTGTAACTTTTTCTTGCATATCAAGAGGAGCTTTTATTTCTTTAATCTTCTCTTTATCCTTGGTTTTTATTTCCACAAAACTTTCTATCTCCTTTTGCTCCTCCTTCTTAATTTCTATCTCTTGCTTTAAAATTTCAACACCTGTAACTTCATAAAGTTTCTGGCGAACTTTCTCGGATGGTTGAGAATCACCACGGAAATATTTTTGGAGATTAGAGTAGCCTATTCCAGCATCTTTTGCGAGATCTTTTTTCGTTTTGTATTTTGTCTGGGACTCAAACCAATTTTGTAATTGAATATGCAGAGGCAACTCTGTTTCTTCACGGATTCCCTTTATTTCTACTTCTTTCTTCTCCTTCTTTTCTTCTGGCATTTTGACTTTTACTCTAAAGCATTCAAGACCTGTAACTTCATATAATATCTTGCGATGCTCTTCTAATGGTTCTCTTAAACCTTGAAGGTAAAAACCCATAGATGATCGTGGTATTCCTGTAGCTTTTGCAAACTCTTTCTGTGTCTTATATTTCGTTTGTGATTTGAGCCACTCTTGGAATGCTTTTGCTTCTTTTTTACTTTCTTCCATTTTTTATTTTTAGCCTCACTCTTTAAATTCGATTCTTTCTCGTCTAACTCCTTTCGCTATTCTGGTACCATCAGGGAATTTTGTCTCCTCTTCTGCGTAATATTTCTCCAATGCAGACACTCTAGCTTCCTTTTCTACCCCTTCTACTACATATGGCTGATTCACTGGACTGATGATTATTTGTTGGTTACCCTTCCCTTTTTCTTGCCTTATTTTTTCTTCCATTTTTTATTACTTTTTTGGTTTATTATATACTCATTAAAAATATATCTTATTTCATTTTTTCTTCTTTTTTCTCTTCTTATCTATTCTATCTTTATAATCTTTGTACGGTTCAACAATAACTTTCCTCTCTCGACTCATTCTTATTCTCACGGTATCATCGAAACCGTCCATTGGACCACTTTCAATAAATGCACGTAAATCGTTTGGTAACGAGATATTATATTCATCTTCTAATACACCACCACTTGCTGGTCTCTTTATCTTTCCCATAGGATCAAATCCTATTACTTCTGCAAATTCTTTATGCGGATATTTATATGCTTCTTTGCTTTTCAATGTTCGCTTCGCTATTTCAATAAGAGCATCCAGGTTGTATCGCTCTCTTATCTCGTTTTCTTTTGGCTTTTTCTTCTCCCCTTTCACCACTTTTTCGCCCTTTCTAATTAACTCTTCTAAAGTTGCCATGTTTTTTGTGTGTTATAACATTATATATGTTCTTTGTATTTCTACAATTTTTAACAAAAATAGGTGAATTAGGAGAGCATTAAAGAAGAAAAGGAAAGAGATGGCTTCTACAAGAACAGAAAATTTGTTACAGAATTGAGTATGTCCGACAAAAAATAAGCAATTTGCGAGGAGATTTGTATATACTTCCCGCTTCGAGATGAAAGAAAGGAGGTAAGAGGAAGCGATTTGGAAAGGGCAGGATGTATGGGCAGTAATGTATAAAGCGATAAAGATAAGAAGTTACTTTGAAAAATAATTTCTACCCTTCTACTTGAATCGCTTATTCAGGAATCTATCTCCGCAACCCCTCCATCCGCCTCCTACTTCTGTCTATATGCTGCTCAGCCCCTATATCCCCTCTATTCCACAACGCACCGTCTATATTCCTGATGCCGGCCAGCGAAATTCCCCTCGCCTCCGCTATGGTTTCACCGATGCCCACGGTGCAAACCGTTCTCGAACCGAGCGCATAAGTATATCCATCCTCGCGTAACTCCATAGACCCCGGGTAGATTCGGAGGTTATCTCCGTATCCGTATTTCTTTGTGAGTTCGTATGCACCACTTAAATCCACTCTCATATCCCCACTGTATTTCACCCTATACCCGCCATAGTCCATCGGCACTGCATAAGTCACCACCGTCGCCTTCTCCGCAGCACACTCGACCCTCGAAAGATTTCCTTCTATCATGCGAAAGCAAACGTCCACAAAATCGTTCTTCAGAACAGGCAGCACATTCAGTATCTCAGGGTCGCCGGGTCGGCTGTTTATCTCTAATATCTTCGCACCTTCGCGGGTATGCATGAAAGCAACGTAAAAGGGCATTCCACGCAACTCTTCGTTGCTTCCATTCCCTCTAAGTCTGTTGAATATCTTCTGAACCAATTTCTCCTCTTCTTCTCTATCCCTTTCCACCATAAAAGGCAGCCAATCCTTTTTATCCTTATAAGAGCCCATTCCTCCTGTATTTTGTCCTATGTCGGCATCAAAAGCGCGTTTGTAATCGCGCGTGTCAGGAAGAACGGCGAGTCTTTTACCATCGCAGAAAGCCTGAAAGCTCGATTCCTCTCCCTCCACTTTCTCCTCTATTATCACATCGCTGCCACTGTCGAAGATGGATGCGAAATGCTCGAATAGCTGCTCCCTGCTTGTAAAGTGGTCGCCCCACACACCCACCCCCTTACCCGCCGCTGGTTTATCCGGCTTCACCGCTACTTCATCCCCTATTTCATCCAGAAATCCCCATACCGCACTTTTCACTTCGCTTACGTTTGCATATCCCTCTCGACGGAACACTTTAAACCCCGGATTCGCTTCCGCACAGCATTCTTCGAGCAGCCGCCGTTGCGCAACCTTACTCTCTTCTATCGCATATCTTTTCGTAGGACATATCATCGCTACGCCTGTCTTACTCTCAACCACGTCTCTAATACCCGCTATTATCGGCTTCTCCGGGCAGCATATTCCAAAATCTATATCGTTTTTATTCGCCTCGACGAAGTCGCATATTTTTCCTACGTCCA
>WJOV01000035.1 GCA_009618475.1 Methanosarcinales archaeon
TAAGAAAAGGTTTTAATCTAAGATAAAATGGGAAAAGTATATCTTGTTGGTGCGGGACCGGGCGACCCGGAACTTTTGAGTTTGAAGGCTAACAGGCTTATAAAAGAAGCAGACGTGATATTAGTTGACAATTTAGTTTTAGGCGTGAAGAAGCTGATTCCAGGGGGTAAAAAGGTTATTGACATTGGAAAAGCAGCGGAGAAGCACAAATTTTCACAGGATGCGATAAACACGCTCATGGTGGAACTGTCGTCGAAATACGATAAGGTTGTGCGGTTGAAAGGCGGAGACCCTTATGTTTTCGGTAGAGGCGGAGAAGAAGCGGTGTTTCTCAAGGAAAGAGGCGTTGATTTTGAAGTAGTGCCGGGGATAACGTCAGCAATAGCAGTTCCCGCTTCTTTTTACATTCCGCTTACATACCGGGGCGTTTCTTCTTCTGTTACGATAATCACGGGGCACGAGATGGAGGAGAAGGAAGAAAGCATTGACTGGGATGCGATTGCGAATTTGAAAGGCACGCTCGTCATATTGATGGGTGTGGGAAACCTCGCTAATAATGTTGATAATCTTTTGAAGCATGGAACGCGTGCAGAAACACCTGTTGCGGTAATTGAAAAAGGATTTACCGAAGCTGCGGGGATTGTAGTTGGAACTCTGGGGAACATAGTGGAAGTGGCAACGAAAGAGAAAGTGAAGCCGCCTGCGGTGATTGTGGTTGGCGACGTGGTTAATGTAAGGGAGAAGTTGATGTGACGTTTTGATAACCACGAGATTACACAGATTTTCACGAGAAAATATATAATAGCAAATAGGATCAATTTACCTCAACGTTTAAATAATGTCAATGTATATTTTAAAAATGCATGTTTGAAATGACAAATGTTCGCGAAAGTAAAAGGAAGGTGGCAAAGCATCAAGTTGAGAGCGATATTTATAAAAGTCAATCAGAAACGGTTAGAGATTCTGTTAGGCGGCTTGCCTACCGTTATGGGACAAACGCCGGGTCCTTAGAGGCGGTAAGAGAAATAACAAAAAGGGCAAGCAAAAAATCCGGTGAAAGTTTATCTCAGGCGGGCACAAAGATACGTGAGGAATCTGTATGATTAGGATATGGTATATCGACACCTCCGCTTTTGTTAAATACTATGGGAAACCCGAATTTGATTTCACACGAAGAATGGCATAAAAGTATGACGGAAGGTAGGCGTTTAACGTGAAGCAAACGAGAAAGAAAATAGCTGCATTTCGACCTGAGAATGTGCTTAAAAGGTCAAAAGAGAAAGCGGATAGATATGGCTTTGATTTTTTCGGCTTTCCGTTGTTCGAACTGGTGGAGAGGGAAGAGGTATTAAAGGAGATAGAGGACGTTTTTGAAGAGGGTGTGAACATAGTAGTTTTCACGAGTCTAAACGGCGTAAAGAAATCGTTTAGCATCTGCGAAGGTAAATTCGACTTGAAGAAGAAATTTGCGGATGCTGATGTGGAGCTATGCGCTATCGGACCTACTACGAAAGAGGAACTTGAGAAAGAGGGCTTGAAAGTGAATTTAATGCCCGCGGAGTATAGCTCTGATGGTCTAAAGAGGCTGTTTGATGCGATTGAAGTAAAAGGTGTGCGGATTGCGTTCCTCAGGAGTTCAGAAGGTGGCAAAGGGATTATAGAGTTTTTGGAGCGTAAAGGCGCTTTTGTGATGGATATAGCGATATACGGGGTGAAGAAGAAGGATTTGGCGGAATGTAAAGAACATTTTGAGGGTTTCGTGAAGTATAAGCCTGATTATGTCATATTCACGAGTTCATTGACTTTTAAAACCTTTTTGGAGCTTGCAAAAGAATTGGATATGCGAGAGGCTGTTTTTGGTAATGCGAAAATTGTTGCGATAGGGGATTTGACTGCGGAAACCATTCGCGAAGAAGGCATGAAAGTGGATTTGGTTGCGGAGAAAAGCACGTTTGAAGACGTTCTGAAAGAGATAAAAGAGCGTGCGTGAAAGCGGACTCGGCGGGATTCGAACCCGCGATCCCCGGCTTAGAAGGCCGGTGCTTTATCCAAGCTAAGCCACGAGCCCTTCTCTCTTTTCGCATGTTTTATTTTTGTATATGGTAAGTTAATTAATTTAAATTAAAGAAGTGAAGGAGAAATACCAATGCCAGAGAAAACGCCAATGATGCAGCAATACTATAAAATAAAAGAGAAATACCGCGACGCTATCTTGTTTTTCCGTGTCGGCGACTTTTACGAGACTTTTGGTGAAGATGCAAAGGTGGCATCGAAAGAGCTGAGCATTACTTTAACCGCTATCGGCAGGGGCAAAGGGGCAACGCGAAAAATCCCGATGGCTGGCGTGCCTTTTCATGCCGTAACACCCTACATAAAACAGTTGATAAAGAAGGGCTACAAAGTGGCTATATGCGAACAAATAGAGGATAAAGAAAAGAAGAATATAGAAAAGAGGGAGGTAGTGCGGCTTATTACGCCAGGCACGATAATCGAAGATTCCTTTCTGGAAGAGCGGCTCAGCAATTATCTGATGTGCGTGAATCCAATGGATGGCAGAGTGGGCATTGCAATCGTTGACGTTTCAACCGGCGAGTTTTCGCTGACCGAATTAGAAGACGATGAGACGCATTCATCACTGTTAAACGAGGTGGAGCGAGTAAAGCCTGCGGAGATAATACTGCCCGATTCGGCGGAACTCGAGCTGGATACGTGCACCATTTCCCGCTATGACGACTACTATTTTGATTATAAAAACGCATATACCACGCTGATAAACCATTTTGGCGTTATCTCGCTTGATGGTTTTGGCTGCAGCGAGTTTAAAGCGGGCATAACGGCAGCAGGTGCCGTGATTTCTTATCTACGAGATACACAAAAGCGCATACTCGCGCATATAAAACCGCCTAAGACTTTCTTCGTCTCCGATTACATGGTATTAGACAGCGTTACAGTGCGGAACCTGGAAATATTTAATAACATAAGAGATGGAACGCAGCGAGGGACGCTTGTCAGTGTGCTGGACAAAACACTTACGGGGATGGGTTCAAGGCTGCTGAAAAAGAATTTGCGGTTCCCTTTGCTCGATACCGGTGAGATAAAAAGGCGGGAAGAAGTGGTGAACGAGTTTTATGCGGATATACTGCTAAGGGAATCGTTAAAGGCGGTGTTCAAGGAAATATACGATATAGAGCGGATAATAAGCAGGGTATCGTATGGAAATGCGAATGCACGTGACTTGATTTCGCTAAAGCAGTCTTTAATGCAAATAGAGGAGTTGAGAGCGATTTTAAAAAATTGTCGCTCGGAAAAGCTAAAAAACGGGCGGAGAACGTTAAAGTCGAGCAACTTCGGAGAGGTTGTGGATTTGGTAGCGCGAAGCATATTAGAGGAGCCGCCGGTAACGGTAAAGGAAGGAGGATTGCTAAAAGAGGGATTTAATGCTGAACTGGACGAGTTGAGAAAAATAAAGCACGAAGGGAGGAAATGGTTAGCGGAATTTGAGGAGCATGAAAAAGCCAGCACCGGAATAAAATCGCTTAAGGTGCGTTATAACAAGGTTTTTGGGTATTACATCGAAGTGCGGAAATCGTGGATAGAGAAAGTGCCTGCTTCGTATATAAGAAAACAGACGCTTACAGAGGCGGAGCGGTATATAACGGAGGAATTGAAGGTTTATGAGGCGAAGGCGTTAAGTGCGGAGGAACGGATAAAGGAATTGGAATACGAGTTATTCGAGCGAATAAGGAAAGAGGTTGCGAAGCGAGCGAAGGAGATTCAAGAGGTGGCAAATTTGATTGCCGAAATGGATATGCTTTTGGCTTTCGCAAGCGTTGCTGCGGAAAACGGATATTGCTGCCCGGAAGTGGAAGAAGGAGATGAGATTGTTATAAATGCGGGTAGGCATCCGGTGGTAGAAAAAGAGGTGAAGGAAGGATTCGTCCCGAATGACATTCGAGTTGACAAAAATAACCGGTTGATGGTTATCACGGGACCGAATATGAGTGGAAAAAGCACGTTCATGCGTCAGACGGCGTTAATCGTGCTGATGGCACAACTCGGCTCTTTCGTGCCTGCGTGCGAAGCGAAGATAAGTGTTGTGGACAGGATATTCACGAGAGTGGGCGCTTACGATGACCTTTCCATGGGTCAGAGTTCGTTCATGGTGGAGATGAGCGAGACGGCTAATATTTTGAACAATGCGACGGAACGAAGCCTGATAATTCTCGATGAAATCGGTAGAGGGACGAGCACGCTGGACGGCGTCAGTATAGCATGGTCAGTTGCGGAATACGTTCATGATCGAATAAAAGCGAAAACGATGTTCGCAACACACTTCTACGAACTCACGGAGCTTGGTGATGCGCTTGATAGCACAAAATGCTTCAACGTTTCGATAAAAGAAGTCGGGGATGAGATATTTTTCGTAAGGAAGGTGGTGGAAGGAAGAGGTTCAAAAAGCTATGGGATTCAGGTTGCGAAATTAGCGGGGTTGCCGGAGGAGGTGATAGAATCCGCGAAAGGCGTTTTGAGAAGGATGGAGCGCGAAGTGGAAAAGGAAGGACTGAAGAGTAAAGTGAAGCGAGAGGAGGAGGAAAAAGAAAAGGAAGTGAAGAAGGTGGTGCAAACGCATCCTGTGGTTGAAGAGTTGAAGTCGATAAACTTAGAGAAGATTTCACCGATAGAGGCGTTGAATAAGTTGTATGAGATGAAGAAAAGGATTGAAGGGTATAATTAGCGTGCATAAAGAGTCCTTTATGGTAATTCATGTTTTTAAAAAGTCGAAGTTATTATTTATAAAAGGACAAAAGAAGTATTAATATTGAGTGCCAGAGACATGGCAAGAAAAGAAAGGAGGCAATATGACAGAATGTAAATCTAGAAACCTGCCACGTTTTGGGTCCCTTGATGAACTTGTAAAGTTCTTTGAAACCCATGATCTGGGTGAATACTGGACTGATATGCCCGAAGCCCACTTTGAAGTTGATATCAAGAGAAAGACACATCTCTTTGCTCTTGACACTGAACTTGCTAATACATTGACAGAAATTGCTAAAAACAGAGAAATCTCTTCCGAGACACTTATCAATGCTTGGTTGAAAGAGAAAATTCAGGAACAGATATAAAAAGACTAAGAGCTTAGCAGCTTAAAGGCACATGGTGATACATGGAGATATGCTGCTCATCTCCGGGGGATTGTGTTTATTGGAACATGGAAAGAAAGGGGATGAGGTGTTTGAGAAAACATGAAACGAGCCGTTAAGATTTAGAAGCTGTGAAGCGATAGATTTATTATGCAAGGGTAAAGAATAAAAAAAGAGTTGAGTATATGGTGAGATGCTATTAAAAACGCTAACACTGAGGAATTACCGAAAATATAAGAATGCGTATGTTGAACTCCCGGATGGCGTTATAGGAATTATCGGATTGAACGGAGTGGGGAAAACGACTTTGATAGAAGCGATAGGCTGGGTCTTGTTCGGGCATCATGCGGCTCGGACAACAAAAGAACTGATAAAAAGAGAAGGTGCATCGTCGAATGAGCCTTGCAGTGTTGCTCTGGAATTCGAGCTGGAAGGCGATGGTTATAAAATAGTAAGAGAAATGGTAGGCAAGAATTTAGTGCCAAAAGCAAGTCTCGTTATTAATGGAAAGCAGATAACTAACAATGCTGACGAGGTCACGGGAGTCATAGAGGACAGAATAGGCATGGATTACCAGTCTTTTTTTACTTCCGTTTTCGCAAGGCAGAAGGAGTTGAATGCGCTGTCAACAATGAAAGCAGCGGAGCGAAAAAAGCTCGTGCTTCGTATGCTTGGCATAGAAAGGATAGAAAAGAGCATACAGGCGATGAGGGAGGATAAGAGAGGAAAGGAGAAGAAGATAGAGGGTATAAAAGCGGCAACCGTGGATAAAGAGGGCAGGAAGAAGATAGAAGTGCTTAAAAGTAAGAAGAACGAACTGACGAAGACGAAAGAAGTGTTTTTACCAGTTATA
>WJOV01000151.1 GCA_009618475.1 Methanosarcinales archaeon
TAGCGATGAGACGGTGCCAATAAAAACGCCATCCTCATCCTTTTCGATTAATACAATAAAACTTTGTTTTGCCATTTTGCTTATCTCAAATAAATATTGGTTTTTATTAATTTAAAAGTATCGGACTTTTTACCTTCACATAAATAGATGGTCTTTTCGCCTTGATTTGATATTGATACTCCAAACACATCTGCTCTGAGGCTGGTTTTTCCTCTCTTTAAACTTATATAGTGAGCAAATTCTCCCAGTTGGTCATTTTTTATTTCATCATAAAATGGCTGCTAAATCTCATCAACATTTCTTAATACTTCTTCTATTAGTTCATCGTCCAAATAGTAACCAACCTCTAATAGTCCATCTATACAGTCCTTAACGCTTCTTATGATGCCTTTCTTTTTAGCTTCTACAAACATCCGAAGCGATCATATTTCATCAAGTTCCTCTCGTAAATCCTCCACGGTGATATTTGTGTAGCTGACCTTCCTTTTTCCTAATTCGTAGAGGAAATCCCAAAGCGTTAACTGTGCAGTATCCGCAGCTTGTTTCAATGTCATCTTCCCCTCTCTGTAAAGCTCCTCCGCAGCTAAAGCTATCCTCGCTTCGTCTTCGTTAATATCCCCAACCAATGGAACTTCCAGTATTTTTACCGCCATGTCTATCTATAAATACAAAATTGATTTTATATATTAAAAGTCTTTACAAATCGTGATTATTTCGTGAGGCAGTTTCAATTTCATTTCCATTTTATCATACTCTTGAAGCTATTCTTCCTTTGAATATAAAAGCTTTCCTATCCTATTTTTTCTCTCCAATAGCTATTTATATTCCAATAGCTTTGTAAGTAATAGGAGAAAAAAATGGAGAACCGGTTTACTGCCGTCTTTCAAAAGACGGATAAATGGTGGATAGCCTTTGTTGAGGAGTTGCCCGGTGCAAATACGCAAGGAGAAACAATAGACGAAGCACGCGAAAATCTCAAGGAGGCTGTTGAACTGATACTAAAATCAAACCGTGAGCTGAGTGAACGTAAATTTGCAGGTAAGGACGTTATTCGTGAGGAGTTAAAGATTGCTGTATAATGAAACGACGGCAACTCCTAAAACATCTCAAAACTCACGGATGTATGTTTTTACGTGAAGGGACAAATCATACGGTGTATTACAATCCAGCGAAAGGCAAGACATCCACAGTACCTCGACACGTCGAAATTGACGATGCTCTGGCAAAGAAAATTTGTAAGGATTTGGGTATTCCGAAAGTTTGAGTTGAAGGTTCTTTCAAAAACATTTTTAATTCAGTTCCTTTTTACCTTCGCATAAATAGATGGTCTTTTCATCTTGATTTGACACTCCGAACACATCTGCTCTGAGGTTGGTGTCCAGTTTGCGATGCTGAAGTATTCCCGATCAAATAATCATATCACATATTTTTCAAAAGCAACTCCTTTCCAGAGAGTCTGGCCACCAGCATGATGGCGTTTGGTGTATTCAGTTCTTATTTTTCAGAGGATGTAAGCTAAAAGCATCGTCGAAATCTTTTGCATTTTTAAATTTATTAACTAATCCTTCATATGGCGGAAAAGCACCACCATATCCTAGTACTCTTCGTGCCTTTGCGACCATTTCTAGTTCTTCTGCAGTCCAGAATGGCGAAATATACTGGTTTTTTTTCAGTGAAGTTAACGGTTCAAATCTCATTGGATAAGAAACACAACCAAGCTCTTGTATATCTCTTGTTTTTGTTAAAAATATATCGGGTGTGTCACCATATGATTGATCTTCGTCATAAAAATTGTATAATACGTAGAACAGAATCTTTCTCCTGTTTATCCCATGTTTTGCCAACAAATTAACGGCATTTTTTATGATATTTTTTTCACCTACCCTGTCATATGCCATGCGCACTACCGGTATTTTGAGATCTGCCAACATTTTTGCTTTTTCTTCATCTATCAATCGTGCATCAAGTCCTTGATTGAAGTCGATTTTTAGGCCAATTTCTTGTAGATTTTCAAGTACTTCTTTCCAGTCTGGTGACGCCAAAAAATTATTATCCCACAAAATCACTTGTTTATGTCCACCGTGAACATAATTCTCAACATCGGTAAGTATTGACCTCATTTTCCCTTCTATTTTTGGCACGGCGCAAAAGGGGCAATCACGTATACATCCACGCGATGTGAATAATATTGAACTGTTCCAATCCTTCCATTTTTCAACATCTTTCAAAATGTCGTAAGCTGGCATATATTGTTCGGCAGTTTCGCATAGACCTATATGGACATTAACATAGGGAAAAACAGATTTGATGTGTTCTGGCATTAGTGAAGCATAGATGCCGCCCACATTGATCTTAGCGTTAGGAAATAAAAGATGGTAGAATTCGATTGCTTTATGAACCGGCTTCCAAGCATATGTAAATAGAGATGTAATTTCTATTTTGTCTGGATTGAAACTAATGTCGTTGTTTGTGCCCCTAACCAATTTTATTTGAGATAAGCAAAATGGCAAAACAAAGTTTTATTGTATTAATCGAAAAGGATGAGGATGGCGTTTTTATTGGCACCGTCTCATCGCTAAAGGGCTGTTATTCTTATGGAAAGACACTTGACGAACTCATGGCGAATCTGAAGGAGGCAATTGAAGCACATTTTGAGGCTTTTGGAGAAGAAGAGAAGAAGCTACCCGTTACCCGATTCGCGGGTGTTCAAGAGATAGAAGTAGAAGTATAGATGAAGTTACCGCTCATTTGAAAAATCATATACTACCAATAAGTAAGAGTTATCTATGATAGAAGTAAATAAATATAAAGAGGTGCTTTGATATGGATGAAGATTGGCTCGAATTCTATGGTCTAAAAGGGGAGCCTTTTAGTGGGGGACGACCACTTATACATCCGGGAGAGTTCAAAGATATATTTGTAACTACCGAATCAATCCGAACCGAAATTGAGCCAATAATTAGAACCATCGAGGAGTCAGATAGATACCTATATTTGATTCTTGGTGAACGAGGCGCAGGGAAATCTACGTTGCTGTGGTATATAGTTAATAAATTAAATGAAAGAGACAATATTTTACCAATCCATGTTTCTTTAGCTATCAAAACATACGATACGGAATATCGCGAACGTGGTCTTGCAACCGACTTATCCAATCGAGTAGCTTCCCAAACTTTAGAAGGGATTAAAGAGAAATTTAATGATTTATTTCTAAGTAGTACGTATCGATTAGAGCAATTGGAGAAAAAATTAGAAGAACCAAGCTTAAATTTAGAAAAACTCACGACGATTATTTCCAAAATTTTTAAAGCACTCGACGAAAACAATAAAATACCAGTAATAACTATTGATAACTTGGATAAATTTAAAGACGATGTTGCACTTGATTTTCTTAGCCATCACTACGCTCAACCACTTTTTGAACAGATATTCTTACCTTATGGTGTTAAAGTTTTTCTTACAGCAGAGTCGAAATGGTCAAAAAAATTGAATGCGCTAAATTACTCCTATCTTGGAGAACCAATTATTATAGAACCACTTAATTATTTAGAGGCACAGACGCTTATTCAGAAGAGAATACAAAGGAAAGTGAAAGATACAGAAAACTTCATTTTTCCATTTAAAACAGATGCTATTGTTTTTGTCACAGAAGTCTCAAACGGATTACCTCGAAATATTCAGAACAAATGCACGACCTATATGCAGCAAGGAGCAAAATACGGTGTTAGAGAAATCGATAGGGATTTTCTATTAGAAATAGAAAAGAAAGTTGGAGGAAAGGAATTCGAGATAGTGAGGAATTTAAGTGCTCATGATCCAATCGTAGAAAAAGATATTGCTTTCCTCCTCGACATTAGAACTAAATTCAGCGATAGTAAAGCATTCGAGAAGGCTTTATTTAATGTTTTAGACCTGCGACAAGGGACAAAAATTGATGATGATACTTTAAATCAATTAAGAGATTCCGGGATAATCTCAATGGCGATAGAAGATCCAGAGAAACCATCGAAGTTGGCTATAAACTCCAATATTGAGGAATTATTTAATAGGGTAAAAGAAAAAATGCAGTTAAAAGGGTTTATTGAATGGTTTTGCCGAAGCGATGTAGACACGATACCCATCACCAAAGCGAGGTGGTATATATTGGATGATCTCGCAAGAATAAAGGATTCTTTACCCGATGAAGATTTTAAGAAAACGCAAATAGAAAAAATTCTAAAAGATTATGAATCATTTAGAGAATCTTATTACGAAGATGAAGAGCAATCAGCGTGTGCGGAAACAGCATTTACTATAGCTAGAACAGCAATAGGACTAATAGAACCTGGAATGACTGTAACAAATGATTTTAACAGTTATCTCAAGATGCTGAAAAATAGTATTCTCCCAAATGAGGTTCGCAGTGATTTCCAAATTTTACACGGGTATTATTGCGGTGCACAAGATGCTACCATATCCTATCGTGACCTTAACGTTATCCAAGAAAAATTGAATGACCTTCTTGAAAACATACAAAAACTTCTCGACGAAACTTCCGTAGAGAAAATTCCAATCCTCTTTTCAGAGTTAGATCCCACCTCTCTTGGTAATTTCTTGAATAAACGGTTATTGGAGACCAGTCTCCTAATGATCAGCACATCAGAGGAAGAAGTGGTGCAACATCTTCTTATTTGTTGGCGTTCTTGGAAGACGGGTGGAATATATGGGATAAATATTGAAAATGGTGACTGGAATTATTTTGATGCCGTTCTAGCTCATTATAATGCAAGTTTTCCATATATACCCTATCAAATACAAGATATCATAAAATTACATAAGTTACCTCAAAATTTGGAAGAGATGGGCATAAAAAAGAGATTTGCTCAGCATTACGAACTGGCGCTCCTCGTGATTCATTTAGCAACCCAATATCCCCAACTCAAACTAATTTTTGCCGCTAAAGACAAGGCCAGTTTTTGGACAGTTGAAAGTAATGTGAATAAAAAGAGAATAGAACTTCTTGAGGAGGAAACTCTAACTAATACACCTCTTTTTCCGTATTTAAAGAAAAAGTTAGGCACACCCGAACCCAAGACGAAAAAATTAAATATAAATGAAATACCCGGAGAATATGAAAATAACGTGTTTATTGGTGGGAATTACGATTACATGCCAGTACTTAGGGAAATTAAAAAACATATAAAGGAGAGTGGTTTTCAGCCAATCTTAGCTTATGATTTTGACGTACCAGTGAATAATATCCATGACTTTGATTTGCGTTTATTACACAACTGTAAATATGCAATATTTGATGAAACTCACCCAGCAGGGGAGCTTATGGAAATAGAAAGGATAAAAGATTATGGAACAATCATTTTTATCGTTTATCAAATACGCGATTTAGAGAATAAAAAACCGCCTGCGCAAGTAACAAGCATGGTAAAAAGCTTAGATTATCCAATGAAGGGATACGGTAGTTTTGACGAACTAAAAAGCATTATTACAAAATGGCTTTCAGATCTTAGAAAGAATAAGTGAACGTTTCAACAGATGAAAGAATTAATTGGATAAGTTATGATGAGAACGAGCATAAAATTAGAAGAAGCGGATAAAATAGGAACAGTTTCGTTAGAAGAAACGATAGAGAAGAGGAAATCACGGAGGTCGTTCAAACACTTCTTCTAACATGTAATAATCCCCCTTCTCTCTTTCATCCATAGCTTTCAAAATTTCAAAATGTCTTTCATATCCTCTTCCGTCAACATCTCGTCCCTGTTTAATATCCTTACAGTCACAACATCAGATTCTATCTTCGCCGGCTTTACAATCCTCAACACCCCTTCCTCATATATCGCTTCTATTTCTCCCATTCCCTCTCACCTTTAAGTTGTATTTTTCCCACTCGTTATCATGCACCCTGCTTCACGAGCTCATAAGCAACCTCACTCGCCTTCTCTTTTATCTCCTCCTCACGTTCTACCTTCCTTCCAGCCATTAAAATCCTTCCATCACATATTACCGTATCAACGCAACTACCATTCGCAGAATAGACAATATTTGAAGTCAAATTATGGTTCGGCACGAGTTCCACCCTATTCAAGTCCAGCAGGACAACGTCAGCCAGCCTTCCCGCTTCGATTACGCCTGAATTCAACCTGAACGTTTTTGCTGCGTTACGTGTTGCAAGCTCAAAAGCTTCCGTTGCCGGCATGCTCGTCGGGTCGCCGGAAACTGCCTTATGAACCAGCGAAGCTATCTTCATCTCTTCAAACATATCAAGGTTGTTGTTAGAAGCACAGCCATCGGTTCCGAGTGCGATATTTGAATACAAACCCGCCTTTTTCAGCTCCTCGTAAGGCATCCGCCCCGCGGCTAATTTCATATTCGACACCGGATTATGCACTATCTTCACGTCTTTCTTCTTCAACAATTCCAGTTCTTTACTGCTCAGATGAACGCAATGGCAGGCAATCGTCCTCGAACTTAAAAACGCGATACTGTCGAGATATTCCACTGGACGCAGCCCATACCGTTCTATGCACTCCTCTACCTCTCCCCTCATCTCCGATAAGTGAATATGAACCAGGAGGTCGTGTTTCTCCGCGAAATCCTTCGTCCAGCAGAGGCTTTCTTCCGAAACCGTGTAGATTGCATGCGGTCCAAGCGCAAAAATAATCCTTCCCGGCAGCTTTTTACTTTCCTCGTATAAACCTTCATTTCTCTTCATCTGTTCTCTTGCCCGCTCTTCGTCAAACCCATCAATAAAAACCGCAGATAACGCCGCCCTTATTCCAGATTCCGCAACCGCCCTCGTACTGCCTCTCCAATGCCAATACATATCGTTAAAAAAGATTGTGCCCGATTTTATCATCTCCAAACATGCTAATTTCGTCCCCCAGTAAACGTCCTCTTCGGTCATCCTCGCCTCTAACGGCCATATCTTAGTCGAAAGCCATTCCTGAAGCGGCACGTCATCTGCATATCCACGTAGTAAAGTCATTGCCGCATGTGTATGCGCATTGAAAAGACCTGGAATTGCTGCCTTTCCTTTTCCATCAATCACAAATTCCGCTTCTTTACCACTACCGGCTTCGCTAATCTCTTCTATCAAATTCCCCGCAATGTAGATATTCCGCTCTTTTCCTTCCACCAGCACGTTCTTTATCCGTATTGACATATTTATTGTTAGAGCTTTGAAATTTGAAATTAGGATTTCTCACTCCTTATTGAACCTATCCCAGATTCTCCTTATACGCCTCTATCGTCCTTTCTATATCCGCATCGTTATGCGCAAAACTGACGAAATTCGTCTCAAACTGCGAAGGAGGTAAGAATATACCGGAGGAAAGCATTGTATGAAAAAATCGCAAATATTTGTTCTTATCGCAACTCAAAGCATCAGCATAGTTTCTCACCTCTTTTCCTCCGGCACTGAAAAACACCTTGAACATCGAGCCCACGCCAGAAACGCAACCCTCGACTCCGGAATCTGCTAATATCTCTCTTAAAGCAGTCCGCATCCTTTCACCAAGTTCGTTTATTCTTCCGGGCACTCCTTCTCGCTCTATTATTTCTATCGTTTTCAATCCCGCAGTAATGGAAACCGGATTGCCGCTAAAAGTCCCTGCCTGATATACCCCTCCGGAGGGCGCAACCAATTCCATAATCTCCTTTTTACCGCCGAACATACCAATAGGGAAACCGCCACCGACAATCTTACCTAAAATCGTTAAATCCGCATCCACGCCATAAAACTCCTGTGCACCGCCCAAAGCGAGCCGGAAACCGGTAATTACCTCGTCAAGAATAAGTAAAACGTCTTTCTCCTCCGTTATTTTCCTTACCTCGCTTAAATAGTTATCCCGGGGCGGTATCGGTCCCACGTTGCCCATCACCGGCTCGATTATAACCGCCGCAACCTCGCCCGAATTCTCCGTCAGCGTATCGGTAAGTGCCTCCGCATCATTAAACGGTATTTGAAGCGTGTTTTTCACTGAATCCTTTGGCACGCCTTTAGAGTCTGGAATGCCAAATGTAGTGGCTCCAGAACCGGCTTTCACTAAAACGCCGTCATGAGCGCCATGAAAACCACCTTCGATTTTTACTATCTTATCACGTTCCTTAAACCCTCTTGCAAGCCTTATCCCCGCCATCGTCGCCTCGCTTCCCGTATTAACAAACCTGACCATCTCAACGGACGGATAACTGTTTGTTATCTTCTTAGCAAGCTCTATTTCCTTTTCATGCGGTGTTCCGTATAACCATCCTTTTTCAAGCTGTTCTCTAACTGCAGCCCTCACCTCTTCGTTACCGTGCCCCAGAACAAGTGGTCCATACGCTAAGCAGTAGTCAATGTATTCTCTGCCGTCAACGTCGTATATCCGCGAGCCTTTCGCACTCTCTGTAAAGAACGGATACGGCTTATATGCACGCACTGGACTGCTAACGCCACCGGGCATGTATCTTGATGCGAGTTCAAAGAGTTTCTCGGAGTTCATTTTTCTACCGCGGTCAACATAGTGCTATGTTAAATATGTGGTTATATAAATATGCACTATAACAAGTACCTTGACATTCAGATTAACCGCGGAGTTCACGGAGAACGCAGAGGATGTATTTAGAGGTTTAGAAGTTTAGTCTAAATCGCTAACGAGCCAAGCCGCTGAACCGCTTAAAATTAGAGGTTTAGCTAACGAGTTGAACCGCTAATAAACTAAATCTCCAACTCAGCGTTCTCAGTGTTCTCAGCGGTAAACGAGTAAAAATTTATTTATAAGCCACTAACTAACCTAACGAACTCCATCAACTCTCTTTCAATGTCATCTACCGGTAATTGAGCCGAAGATTTTATTTCCACCCTCTCCTCTATTTCATACATTTTATAATCCCCCCTCAATCTTTTGTAGCCTCCACCTGTGATATTCAACAAAATCTTATCCTCTTTTTTAACGAAGCCTTCATCAACGGCTTTAATCAAAGATGCAACCGCTACTGATGCCGCATGGTCCAAATCTATCCCTTCTTCGCTCTCGAATAACTTTTCCGCTATCCTGCACTCTTCGTTGGTTATCCCGTATATCCTCCCTTTTGAGTTCCCAAGCATGTCATATACGCCTCCTTTGATGGAATAAGGAGGATTTCTTGTTGAAAGCACGTCTGCATACATCTTCTTTATTGCCTCTTCGGCATTTCTCATATCCTTATCTGCGATTATCTCTGCTCTGCCATTTTGCCATGCGCTGAACATGGGCGCAAAAGGAAGATTCTGCGAAATAACAATCTTCGGCATTTTCCAGCCGAATCTGCCATCTTCAATTAGCCGTATAAAAGTTTCCCATGCGGCAATCGCTCCTGTGCCACTGCCAACTGCTTGGAAATAATAATCTGGCAGAACATTCATAAAAAATGCCGCTTCAAGCTCCACCACGCCCATTCCATCCCTTCTTGCCACATTTCTTGCCCCTCCTTCTTCTATTAATTCTAACCCCTCTATTTTCACTATCTCCTTGCTTATCGCAATTGCATCCGAATAATCGCCATCTACGGAGATTAAGAAAATACTGTCGTGGTTTTCCGTAGTTGTCCACATCCGGTGAATACAACTTTTCGGCACAATCGCTACTACTGGCATCCTCGTCATGGACGAAACTTCAGCGAATGCTCTTGACGTATTCCCGGCAGAAGGCACCACTAGAATCTTCCTGCTACTCGTGCGCTCTTTTGCTCGCAGAAAAGTAGGTGCCGCTTCCAACTCCTTGAACGTGCAGGTTTTCATGAACACACCTTTCTCCGACCAGTAACCACTGAAACTGATATACAAATTTTTTAACCCCAGTTTCTTTCCAAAATCATCGCTTTTGTATGTAACCGGACTTGCGTTTATAGGCAAAGCCTCTTCTACTGGCAGCCAGTCTATGTAGTTGAACATCCCTTTTCCAGAAAGTTTCCTTATCCTCTTTGTCTTATACACGGTTCTTAACAATGAATCATGACCCTCAGGGCATGTATTCGTGTATCTGTCCTGAATCGTTTTCCCGCATTCTAAACATCTCAAGTGATACTTTACGTTTTGCATTTTACACTTTGCATTATAGCCGACCTGCAAATTCCGAAAGTGTGAAATCGCCATCTAAAATCTTTCTCTTCAGCATCTCCGCCAGTTTTACTGCCCTTTTTCTGTCCGACTGCCGCAGCGTTACCGGAATCTGTCTTCCTGAAATAGTAACGACACCGAGATTACAGTAAAAAGCGCCTCCTTCACAGAAACGGACACAGGCGCCGCAGTTGCAGCATAAATCCTCCTTCACTTCTTTACCCAGAACGTCGAATGCGTCCGTAGGGCAAATGCTTGCAACCTGGCACTCCTCTTCGCATTCGCTGCATTTCGACCTGTCAAACCTCACCGAAAGGTCACTGTCACGCCAGACATCAGCATAAGTTATTTCACCCACCGGCAGCCTGTTATTAACGTCCAGAACACCCAGCTTTATCTCCTCATCCAATCTCTTTGCATTTTCCAATATCCGCTCGTTCAATATAGGAATAGGCACTGCCCACGAATTCCATACCTCGGGTCCGGCAGAAGTACGAAATCCGCCTAAATACTCAGGTAGCATCCCGTGCATGTCTGCAATCCCCATCAAATTCGGTTTTTCCGACGAACTTCTCGTTCCTTCTCCGATGACAAACCCCTCTGCACCATTCATCAAGATTTTCGTGCCCACGCCGATTGTATCCATACCAGGGTCCTTTTCCAACGGGTTCAACTCTCCACAGCCAGAGAAAGTCAGTTCCTTGAAAGCGCCTTCAAACTCGCTCACTGAAAATATCGATGCTACTTTGTTCTCACGTGGATTTACAAATGCAAAGTAGTTCTTAAACGCATTTCTCGTGCCACAGAGTCTCGCAAAAGGTATTTCCTCAAGATTCGTTGCTGTTTCTATCCTTCTACCTTCAACAGTCTCAACCACGACTTCTATCTCTTCATGCGCAACCATATCCCTGAAAAGATGCCCCCCACCATATTTTTCGTCCCTACGTGCCGTGCCATACACGATAGCGTCAATGATGCCAAGCCGCTCGTTAGGGCAAGGACCTGCGAATGCCGGCACACCGTTCAAGAACACCTTCGATGCACGTTCAAACTCTTCTCGCTCGGCGACTTTAAAAGAAAGAACTGCAAACGTCCCGCTCTTCAAGCCACAGGTAGCAGAAGTAACGACGTCCACATCTTCAAATCCCACGTCCTCTCCTCTTCGCACGCTATTACAAAGTTCGTCAGCAGTCATCACCACTGCCTCTCCCCGTTCTACTTTTTCCTTTATCCCGGCTAACGTCCTTCTTTTCTCCATTTTATAGAATATCCACTTCTTCTAAGATAGGCTCGAGAGGAACCGAATGCGATTGCACACCCACTACTTTATATGCATCCGCGTCCATTGCCAGGGCGATAAGCTGGGCATAGTTTATAATAGGCACTCCAATTTCCACACCGCTTTCTTTCTCAATGAGTTCTTGATTTCTATCTAATGTTATCTGACACCCCGGACAAGCCACGAGAACAATATCTGCTCCTGCTTCTTTCGCTGATAAAAGTTTTCTTTGGGCAATTTCCCTCGTAAGGTGCCTTCGTTCTTGTTCTATCGTATGACCAAAGCCCATCCCACAGCATAAACTCTTTTCCGCGTAATCAACAGACTCTGCTCCGGTAACCGAAACGAGTTCATCCAATAAATTTGGCACTGCTGATTTTCTGAACATCTTTGTATAATGACAGCCATTGTGCGTGGCAACTCTTAGACCGTCAAGTCTATGCTTTATTTTATCTTTTATCCTCTCTCTTTGTGCCCATAGTATTTCTGAGACGTGGGCTATATTGACCTCACCTTTGAATTTCCTGTTCACTCCGCTCAATACTTCTTCATTTACCTGCCTCCCTATCCCACTCTTCAAAATCCCCACTGATTCCATAAGCACACCGTAACTTGTTTGGCAGACCGGTGCTATATTCGGATACCCTGCTTCTTCCGCCAAAGCGAAATTCCTTGCATTTACAGCAAGCATTGTGGAAAAAGGTATTTTATCACTGTAATAAGCAAAGCCAGTACATGTTGAATGTCTGGAATCGTCTATATAGTCTATATTTAGTTTGTCAAATATATATTTTATACTTGTAGTAATTCCAGGATAGTGTGCATCTGCCTGACAACTGTGGAACAGATAGATTTTATTCTCCGGAATCCTTTTCTTTACTTCCTCGATTTCTCCTTCTTTTCTAAATTCTTTATTTTCTGTTCTACCTACAATTTCCCTTATTTCATCAAGAGAATTTTTGGGTATTTCTCGAAAAAGCCCTTCAAGTCCAAGCTCCGATCGGATCTTCTTCATATTATTTTGTATCTTTTCCCACGACGAGCCCCATTCAGGAAACTTATCTGGAGAAAGAGTATCAACGGTTACACATAAACCGTTCCCGTAAAGTGATTTGTAGTGTAGTTCTTCTTCACATCTTTCACAATTTATGTTTAACCCCCCGTTCTCTTTTAAAACCTTAACTATGTCCGCCACACAATTACCTTTTCTGCAAGCGTATTTACAGGCATGGCAAGAAAAGCATTTTTCTAAGGGATAATCCTCTATATCCCCCCCTGTGATAAGACACTCCACTAACCTTCTCGGATTGTATTTCTTATCTATTGAAGCGGCAGTGCATATCGAAGTACACGCACCACATTGAATGCAAGAATAAAAATTAGAGACACGGGGGTCTGTAAGTAGCCAGCGTATCCAGAATTTCTTCAGATCTTCTTCCCGCAGCCCTTTTTCCGTAACGGCAATTTCCGCAATCTGGTGTTTTCCTGGCGGGTAATCCATGAGAACCTGCGTTATCCCCATTCCTTGTGATTTTATCTTTCCCTCCATTTTCTCATCCTCAAAATTCTATACAGATCCAGCATTTTTTATACATAGATGCTTTTTATCAATAAGCCAGTATTTAAATTTTACTATTTTGTGCAGCAAATTGCCTAATTGTATAATGATAACACCGAAAGATATAAATAAGAAAAGTATCTATACTATAAGATATGAGCATCGCTGACTACATGGTGACTGAAATCTTCGGGCATGATAAGGAACTCCCCGTCGTATTAACAAAGACAATCAAACAGAAACTCGGCGTTAGCATAGGGGAATTCAGTAAAAAATCGAGAATTCCTGCGAGCACGCTTTACAAAATCCTTTCCGGCGAGCGCGACCCGAACGTGTGCACCTTCAGAAGGATACTAAACACAATAAGGGTTATAGAAGGTGAATGTGCGAAAAATAAGAAGAAATTCATCGCTGTTATTGGCGTAAGAGGCGTTTTAGACGGGATAGAAAAAAAGACGATAAGCATTGGACCGGAGACCATTGACATCAAAGAATACGCGGTCACTACCATAGAGGAAGCGATAATAGCTGCGATACAATCGGAGAAAGATGGTGCATCCGCACTTGTGTGTGCGCCCATTGTCAGTCCAACCGTTGAGAAGATAGTTAATATACCTGTTGCCACGATAAGACCAAAATCAAGTGTTGTTAGGGCTATTGAATTGGTGGCGAAGAAAACAAGTTAAAATGACTACATTAAAGTATAAATAAAGTCAAACCACAAATTAAGCTAAAAGAAGGTGAGGTGTTTTTCAGAGATGAACAAGGATGTGAATATTCCACTTAGAAAGATACGGGAAGACGTGTGGGAAGTGCCGCAGTCGTATAAGGACTACATGAGGAAGCCAGTGAGGATATACGCTGCTGAAGGATTGTTAGATAAGATGAAAAGCGACCTGACGCTGCAGCAAACAATCAACGTTGCATCGCTTCCAGGTATAGAAAAATACTCGATGGTTATGCCTGATGGGCATCAAGGATATGGCTTTCCGATAGGCGGCGTTGCGGCTACGGACTTTGAGGAAGGCGTCATTTCGCCTGGCGGCGTCGGATACGATATAAACTGTGGCGTAAGGCTTATTAGCACCAATCTGAGGGAGGAAGACGTTAGACCTCATCTGTCAGAGATATTGGATGGCTTATTTGAATATATCCCCTCAGGGCTTGGGCTGTCAGGGAAAGTGAGGTTGTCGCATAGCCAGTTAGATGAAGTGCTCCGGGGCGGCTCGGAGTGGTGCATTGAGAACGGCTATGGCTGGGAGGAAGATATAGAGCGGACGGAGGAAGGAGGGAGATTAGAAACTGCGAATACGGAGAAGATAGACGAGAAATCGAAGAAGCGCGGTGCTCCACAGCTCGGCACGCTCGGCTCCGGCAATCATTTTTTAGAAGTGCAGGTAGTGGATGATATTTTTGACGAACGGCTTGCGAAGGCGTATGGAATAGAAGAGAAGGGGCAGGTGGCTGTTTTAATTCATACTGGTGGTAGAGGCTTCTCGCACGGCGTTTGCACGTTCTATTTGAGAAAGTTCGAACGAGAGATGAGCAAAGATGCAACGTTATCAAGAATACTCAGTTTGGAGCGGGAACTGGCTTGCGCGTATTTGAACAGCGATACGGGCATGGCTTATTTTGAAGCGATGTGCTCGTGCGCGAATTACGCTTTTGCGAACAGACAGCTCGCAATGCATTGGACAAGAAAAGTGTTTGAAGATGTGCTTCGAAGAAAAGCGGAGGATATGGAAATACGGCTGGTGTATGACATCGCACATAACATAGCGAAAGAGGAAGAGCATCTCGTAGACGGAAAGAAGAAGAAGTTGTGTGTGCATAGGAAAGGAGCAACGAGGGCGTTTCCGGCTGGTGATGAACGATTGCCACCCTTTTATAGGTCCATAGCATAATCTTAAATACAAGGATAATAGGTTTAAGTATAAGGATACAAGATATATACAGAAATAAAATGAGAACAGCGTGGTTGGGGATAAGGATGGGGCTCTGTGTATTGCTCTTGTTCGCGGTGATATTTGCATTTTTGTTCCTTATAGCTACTCTCACCGGAAGAGGCACGCCAGAAGTCTTTGCCTTACTTGCCTTTGTAGTGGTGAGTATTCAGTTCTTTATAGGTCCGAAGATAGTGGAGAAGACAATGCGTGTTCGCTATGTTTCGGAACAAGAGCAGCCGGAATTACACCGGATGGTGAGCGAATTAGCGATGAAGGCGGGTATTCCGAAGCCACGAGTGGGGATTTCCGAGATTTCAATACCGAATGCTTTCGCTTTTGGCACTTCTAAAAAGACCGCAAGGGTTTGCGTTACAAGAAGATTGATGGAGATGTTGAAACGGGATGAGTTAGAAGCGGTTATAGGGCATGAACTTTCGCATATACAACATCGAGATATGGCGGTTATAACGGCGCTGAGCGTGATACCGATGATATGCTACTTCATTTATATCAGCTTCTTCTGGTCGGGCATCTTCGGCGGTGGTGGCAGAAGTAGAGAAGGTGGCGTATCAATGATGGCTATTGCTCTTATTGCCTTTGTCGTATATTTCATAAGCAACCTGATAGTTCTTTATGCGTCTCGCGTAAGGGAATATTACGCGGATGCGGGAAGTGCAGAACTCACGGGGAAGCCGCATGAACTCGCTTCTGCGCTATACAAAATGATTTATGGCAGTGCCGGTGCGAAGCCGGAAAAGATAAAAAAGGAAATGGGAAGCATGCGCGCTTTCTTTGCCGCAGACCCCGTAACGGCAAGAAACGATTTAAAGGATTTGCGTGCTGCCGACCTGAATAGAGATGGAAAGATAGACGAGTACGAGTTGAGAGTTTTCGCAGAAAGTGCGAAAGTGGGCCGTGCTGATAGAATGATGGAACTCTTTTCCACGCATCCTAATCCCGTTAGCAGGGTTAAGAGGCTGGGGGAGTATCTCTATTAAAGTATGAACGGGTCTTTCAAAATCACTAAATTTAATCTTCCGCGATTTTAAACTTTATCTATACTAAGCGCTCCTTCGCCGCCTTTATTATCATCGCCACTATATCCTTCTCGCTCCACCGTGAGGAGTCTATTATCCGATCATAAATAGAAAGGTCGCCCAAATTTATACCGTAATATTTCTCATATCGCTTATGTTCTGACCGTTCTCTGTTCTTCATTGCGTAAAGAGCTTCTTCGTAGGTTGTTCCTTCACGACCTGCAATTCGCCTCGCTCTTATTTCCGAAGGCGCTTTCAACCATATCTTCAGGTCTGCATCAGGAACAAAGAAACAAGACAACCTGCCTTCTACAATGACATTCTCACGTTTCATCGCCTCTTCTCCCTGTTTCTCATCTATCCGTCTATCGAAATCATCGTTATTTTCTGCCAATTCGCTGAATTGCTCTAATTCTAAATTCTTTTCATTCACTATTTGCCGAAACATCTCGCCAGCGGAAATTAGTTCCATTGATAACTCCTTCGATAGCAACTTCGCAACCGTTGTCGTTCCGCTACCGGGAAGACCGCTTATTGTGATTCGCATAAAATAGCTCCTTTTTATAACCACAAGATTACACATAAGCCCTTTCAGGGCTTGCGGGGACATGGGGCAGAGCCCCATAATTATCACAAGAAACCTTTTCTTAAAAGAAAAGATTTACCCCTTTATAACCCCGATGGGTCTGAAAGCCGCTACTCTCTTCGCTATCCCCGATACTTCACAACTCCGAACCACCACTTCGGGGTCTTTATATGCCGCTGCAACTTCCTCTGCCAGCTCTCCATACTTATCAAACGGAATTCCTTTCTTCTTCCTCACGTCTCTCTTACTCCGTTCTCGTGCTTTCACCACGATATTCCTTTTCGCTAATTCCGCTTTCACGTCACTACCTCTATATTTCCTCATTGCCGCTGTCCTGCTCATTTCCCTACCGGAGCCATGTGCACAGCTACCAAAAGTCTCCTCCTTCGCTACCTCCGTGCCCACGGCTAAAAAACTGCGTGTGCCCATCGAACCGGGAATCAATACTGGCTGGCCAATGCTTCTATAAAAGGGTGGCAATCGTTCATCACCAGCCGGAAACGCCCTCGTTGCTCCTTTCCTATGCACACACAACTTCTTCTTCTTTCCGTC
>WJOV01000087.1 GCA_009618475.1 Methanosarcinales archaeon
GAGAACGTGTTAGAGAAGCTGAAGCTAAATCCCGTAGAGGTGGTTGTGCTGCGTGATGGAAAGCCAGTGCCGGAGGATGAAAAAGTGGATGTTACTAAAAATAAAGGAGAGCTAAGTATAACAGTCATCAGAATCGTGTCGGGAGGATGAGGTAAAAGGAGATTAGCATCCCTTGATTTCTTTAATCCAATTTGGCTGCTCTGGTATGTTTTCAGAGTTCAACATTTCTCTCCATTTCTCATCTGTCAATCTATCGCTCATCGGGTGCTTGAATTCATAATAACTCATGACTGGACCTGCACCGACAACAATTTGTCCATCGGGTTGTTTATAGACAACCAAAATCAAATCCACTTTGCCAACGCCTTCCTCCAAGACCTTTTCAGTATTTGTATCCGTGTGAACATCAGCAACAATTGTCGTTTGTTTACCTTCTGTATCCACGCCCGCAACTACCGCATCCAAATTTTCACCAAAGTTTCTTATAAACTCATAGTCCTCTTCGGTTAATTCCTGATTCTCTAATTCTTTCTTGCTGATTTCTATTAGCCGGTTTAAAGTGTTTTCGAGACTATTCAGTCTATCCCGGTGTTTGTCCTCCAATACATCTATTTTCTCCAGACCGTTCTTCGTCATCTCAGTTAAAGCGAGCATCCTCGCGTAGAACTCCGGCACCGGCTCAACATAACCGTGAACTGGCTTTGGTTGTGGAGGCATACCCACTCCTTTGGGAGTATAACTCTGTTTAGCATACAGAATTGTGTCATGTCTTAATTCGGTCCATGAGGCTAATGCGGTTTGTAACTCCTTATCCTGCCATGCTTTGGTTTGCATAAATGTAGGATACCCCGCTGGGAACTCCTTGAGTAGTGGCTTTAACGTGTACAACCACGACCAGTACAGGTTTCTATTCCAATCCGTGACGTTAAACTGGCTAAATTCCTGTTTCAATAAATTCAGTTGCTTCTGGTAACTGGTGTTCTTACCTTCATATTCTGTATCTCCATCCTCTTTCAGAATTTCTTCTGCCCTTCCAGAGCCCAGGACTGCCATGACATCCAAACCTCGAGGGAAACATCTTGCCGGTCCCACCGGTGTGTAACAACAGGTAAATGCTTCTTCGCAATTCGCTCCCACATACAGCCCAACTGCGGGAAAAACCATCTGCTGGAACATATAAGAATCGGGAATGAATCGCTGTCCCATAAATCTGAAACCCTTTGTTTTAGCCAGGCATTCATGCAATTTCTCTCTCGTAATTGGCGGATAGACCACACAAACACCCGAGCCACCATATATCTCAGGACTTCTGAGTTTAGCCAATTCTGCTTTAAGTCTCAATATTTTTTCGTCATCTGCAAACTCCGCGGCGTCAAGCTCTGAGCCAAACACTTCATCGAGGGCTTTTTGATATTCGTATGGCGTTAAGTCATCTGCGGTTCCAACAAAAAAGGCAGTAACAGAATACATCCTTGTCCATAGTTCCTGTGCGGTTTTATTCCCTACTTCGACTGCTGGTAATTCGGATGCTATTAAAGAAGCCTGAATGGTTGCGATTTTTGCATCTTTTTCCGTTATTAGAGGTGTTTCTATCCCACTGCATTCACTAATGTCCCCGCCTTTCAAAAGAAAAGCCATCCTTCCATACCACATCATCGCCTTAAAATATCTCTTCAGCTTTTCCGACCTCGTGTAATGCCCCCTTGGAATATATTGAGAATAATCTTCGCAGCAGCAACATTCATCCTCACAACCCCTATTTGGGTCTGAGTTGAATATGTAACTTGGCTTGAAGCCTTCGTGTTTCTCTATATTTTCTATCTCTTTATCGACTTCTTCTTTTACATAATCCGGGATAGTGAACTCCACTTTTCTGATAGGCTCTTTCTCTTCATCTTCGGCGTAGCCCTCTGTCGGCGTCTGCAAAAGCTTTAAAGCAACGGAAAAGTAAGCAACGTTCCTCCTCGCCGCCTCTTTTAGTTCCGGGTCAGTAAACGCTTCGTAGTCTTCTTTCGATTTCTCCTGCATCGCTTTGCTCATATCCAGGAGCGCATCAAAGAATTCCTTCTCTTCTATATCCTTCAGTATCTCATTGAACTGTATGTGATATAAGTGAAGCAGTGTGTCGGAGGTTACAAAAATAGGAATGTCCTTCTCCTTCATTGTTTTGTATGGTTGGATTATATCATCACCATACCACGGTATTATCACGAAGCCGTTGTTTTCCAGCTTTCTTCTTGCATCGTCACCCAAATCGAAATTTGAGTTTATTTTGTTGATGTTTGAGCTGTCACTCAGATTTAAAGGTAGCTGATACTGTGGAGCATTTGCGGTAACGGAAAAACCTTTCAGTTCGTATGACAATGCGAGGGCGAGTTTTGGGTTGGCAGATGCCGCTGATGTAAGTGCGGGGATTGATATTGTGGTAGCGTTTTCACCCGGTTGCGCTCTCTCTTCAATATCAATGCAGCCGGTAATAAAAACTATTACTGCTAAGATTCCTATCGCAATTAAGATTTTTGCCCTTCTGGTTCTCATCTCTTGATATTTTTAATCTACTTAACTCTTGTAGTGGTTATATAAGATTTTCCTAAGCTACGAATCAATTCGTAGTTATCGGATTCACTAACGTGACCTTCATCCACCTACAAACTTCGTCCTTTCTGACAACCTGTAAGAAACCGGCAATCGCCAGAAAGGTTTGTTTTTTAACCCTTCCTCAATCCGCTCTTTCAATGCGGAAACATCCATTTCTACCTTTTGCTTCTTGTCGCTCGATTCCTCCCTTATGGTAACGTTCAACGTCTTCTTCTCCACTTCTTTATTCCCCACCACTGCAACGTAAGGAATCCACTCACGACCCGCATCCCTTATCTTCTTTGACACCGTCTCCTCACGGTCGTCCACATCCACCCTTATCCCGGTTAGCAGCGGAAGAACCCCCTCAACGTATTCCAAATGCCGCTCTGCCACTGGAATTATCCTCAGTTGTGTAGGAGAAAGCCATAGCGGAAGCATCGGCAGAACTCCTCCTTCCTTATCCAGATACGCCTTCTCTAACAACGCATACATGCACCTCTCTATCGCTCCGCTTGGAGAGCAATGAAGTATAATAGGGCGGTTCTCCTTACCATTCGCATCCACGTATTTTATGCCATATCGTTCCGCATTCTCCACGTCTATCTGGACGGTGGACAATGCCGATGCTTTTTCCAACGCATCCACGAAATTAAACTCAAACTTAAGCACGAAATAGAAAAACCGCTGGTCCCACATCTCTATCAGCACTGGCTTCCCTGCTATTCTCACCAATTCCTCTATAAACCTCTTATTTGCATCGTCGTCGTAGAACTCCTTTGTAAATCTTATCGCAACTTCATAGTCCTTCGATGAAAATCCTATGCCCTCTAAAACTCGCATACACAGTTCATATTGCTTCTTGAACTCCTCCAACGCTTCTCCCATGTCCTTACAGAAAGTGTGCATGTCCGGCATCGTGAACTTTCTCAAACGACGAAGACCTACAAGTTCACCTCTTTTTTCCTTCCTGAAAGACGAAGCGAGCTCGAAAATCTTCAGCGGCAAGTTTTTATACGACATGCTCATGTCCTTTCCCATAAGGAACTGCCCGAAGCAAGCAGAAAACCGTAAGAACAAATCCGGCTTACCTACTTTACCTACCATTGAATACTGCCTCGCAGGAAACCGCTCAAGGTAATCCTTCAGCGATGGATGTTCCGTACTATACATTATTGGCGTCTCTACCTCCGCAGCACCATATTCAGCCACTGAATTCCTGACGTAATCCTCCAATAACGTTTTTATCAACTTACCCTTGGGATAAAACCTTAAATTCCCTGGATCGGAGGAGGATTCATAATCCGCTATTTCTAACCGCTTCATAAGCTCCACATGCGGCGGTATCTTATCCACGGCTCTTCTTTTCTCACTTTCATACACGAAGAACTTCCGTAAATTCTCTTGTTCTTCTACAAATTCAAAATCAGCCGTCCTTATAAGGTTCCCTTTTTCATCCATAAAGAAGAAATGAGATTCCGCCTTCTCCTCTGCTTCTAACGCCTTTGACTTCTTTTCTACCTCTGCTTCTTCTGCTTCCGCACCTTCACGAACCTTTATTTTCCTTGATAGCTCGGATAACGGATGCCCTTTGCATCGCAGCGTAAACGATTTATACCATCCAAAAGGCGCCCTCTTTACTTCCACACCTCTTGAAAGCAATTCATTCTCCATCTCTCGCAATATCTCTATGCTCCTCCCCGGCGAAGCCAGCTCAGAGCTTAAATGCGCATACGGATACAAAACAATTCTTTCCGCGTTGACCTTATTGAAAACAGAAATAGCTTCTTCCGACGCTTTTTCTACCACGTATCTTGCATCTTTCTCGTCTTCTCTTTCCACTGCAATGAAAACGACCAATGCTTCTTCTACCCGCTCATTCCTACTCGATTCGCTAATAGGCTCGGCAACTCGCGTTTTCTCCTTCGCTTCGTATTCTATATAATCCGAATGTATGAACAGCAGTTGCAATTTTTCGCACCTCTTCTTTATCCTGAGAATGTATAATGTCTTAGTTTCTCTATACTAAAATCTTATTTTTTCTATGGAACTAAACAAATATAAAATATTTATAAAGTGGTTAGAAAAGAAAATTCAATCGTTTGAAATAAAAATAGTAACCGTAGAAGATTTTAAATAGCACTGAAGTGAAATAAATGTAATTAATTGTAAAAGAACTAAAAAATGGCAATAAAAATAGACGTATATAACTCCAAAGATTTAGACCTTCGAGGTGCGACGGTAGTAGATGGTTTTTCGAGCGCGAGTATAATAGGTTCAATTGTAGCGAATTACCTTGTTGAAACCTTAATACTCGATCAAATTAGCGTTTTGGACTCCGATGACTTCCCGCCCGTCTCTATCGTATCTGAGTCAAAACCAAAATATCCGGCGAGAATATTTGCCGATGAGAAGAAGAAAATAGTGGTGTTTTTGTCAGAGTTCAATCCTGCGAACCACCCCGTAAGACCCATAGCAAATACAATACTCTCGTGGGCTGAAGAAAATAAATGCGTGCGAATAATCACGGCAGAAGGAGTCTTAACCAAAGAACCTATATCCGATAAAGAGCACAGGGTGTACGGTGTTGGGAACGTAGAGCGTGCTAGAGAAGACCTTATAAGGCTCGAGCTTCAACAATTAAGGACCGGCATCATCACGGGTATTTCCGCTGCATTGTTAAACGAAGGTATGAGAATGGATTTTGACGTTATTTGTTTATTGGCTGAAGTCAATTCAAATCCCGGAATTCCCGACGTCACAGCACCGGCAAAGGTGATAGAAGTAATTAATAAGCTACTTCCAACCGTTAAGATAGACGTAGAGCCATTATATAGAGAAGCGCAAAAAATTGAAGCTTGGATTAAAGAGCAACACGAGCCTTCGCAAATGTTTGGATGAACGTGCTTTTAATATAATATTACCCGCTGTTTACACGCATCGAAGTATCCATCATGATAATTCGTGAGCAAGTATAACGCTTCTTTTATTGTTAGAGCGGAATAAGGTATTTGTAATACGTCCTCCCTTTTTTTGTTTCGCTCAATCACTAACATAATCTTTTAGATGGTGTACGGTGCATATTAGCTTTTCGGGTGCGTTTCCACTGGAGAGTGTTCTCCAAAAATAGTGCATGAAAATCGTATAAAAACCGACAATCATATCCTAACTGAATATTTAAAAACAGAGATACGAGGTTGTGTATTCGTTCGAGGGATAGGGCTATCGGATGGCGCAGAGGAAAGAGGTGAGGAGGGGGTGATTGAAACAATTGATGAACAAATGAACAAACAAACATATCTTTATTTAAATAGAGGGCC